>CAZIXL010000089.1:0-8599 GCA_964542885.1 uncultured bacterium | reverse complement strand
CCGAGGCGCAGCGCGCCGAGGCGCGGCGCCTGCTGGCCGAGCTCGAGGCGGCGGCGCGCTGAGGCGGGCGGTCGCGCGCGCGAGCCGACGCGGGTCGCGGCGCGCCGCGGAGCGCGCGCTACGCCAGCGCCAGCGACATCTCGTGCTGCCCGGCCTCGCGCGTCGCGCCGAGCGCGCGCACGATCGGCGCGGCCGGGTCGTCGTCGGGCAGGTTGAGCCAGCGCACGCCGTCGGGCGCGTCGTCGCGCCGCAGCGAGGCGAGGAGGGCGTGCGTCGCGGGGCGCGCCTCTTCCGGAAGCGTGGCGAGCTGGACCACGGACGCGCGGCCGGCGATGCGCGACACCATCGCGCCGACGACGCGCGCACCCCGCTTCGCGAGCAGGCCCTCGAACGACTTGCTGTCCGCGCGCAGCGCCGCGATCGTGCCGTCGGCCCGCTGCCAGGGCTCGGGCGCGCGCCGGTGCGCGCGGACGAACGCCTGCGCCTCCTCGACCGCGACCGGCTCGAGCGCGGGCCCGTCGTCCTCGAAATCGGGGGCGGGAAGCGCCCACACCTCGAGGCCGCGCGTGCGCACGAAGCCGAGCCGCTCGTACACGCGGATCGCATGCACGTTGGGCTCGAGCACCTCGAGTCCCACGCGGCGTGCGCCGCGCGCGCGCGCGACGGCGATCACCTCGCGCATCACGCGCTCGCCCAGTCCGCGTCCGCGCCAGTCGGGCGCCACGCCCATCCCGCCGATCCAGGCGTCCTCGCCACGCAGCCCCAGCATCGCCACCGCCACGGCTTCACCGTCCACGCGCAGCAGCCGCGACGCGCCGCGGTCGAGATCGCCGGCGACGCACAGGAAGCGCATGAGCGCGCCGTCGACGTGCATGGGCACGTGGTAGCCGGTGTAGACGAGCGAGAAGAGCGTGGCGAGCGTGTCGTCGTCGAGCGGCGTGACGGGTTCGACGACGGGATCGACGGTGTTCGCGGGCATCGACGGGCCTCCGGGAGGGGGAGTGCGCACCGTACGCCGTGGCGCGTGGGCGGGCGAGGGCCGCGCGGCGGCGCCGCGACGAGCGCGGCGGCCGTTCGCACCAAAGCACTGCGGCGGGACCGTTCCCGGTCCCGCCGCGTGGTGTCGTGCGCGATGCGGATGTCGTGCGAGGTGCGGTTACTTCGAGGCGGATTCGTCCTTCACTTCGTTGCCCTCGATGTTCAGCACGAGCGTCACGTCGTCGCCGAGCATGAGCCCGCCGTTGTCGAGCGTCTTGTTCCAGTTGATGCCGAAGTCCTGGCGGTCGATGACGGTCGTGGCGGTGAAGCCCGCCTTGACGCCCTGCGGGCCGGTCGAGCCCATGCCCAGGAACTCGGCGTCGAAGACGACCGGCTTGGTCACGCCGCGCAGCGTCAGGTCGCCGGCGATCTTGTACTTGTTCTTGCCGTTCGCCGTGACCTTCGTCGACTTGAACGTCAACTCCGGGTACTTCTCGGCGTCGAAGAAGTCGGCGGAGCGAAGGTGGTTGTCACGCCGCTCGTTGTCGGTCGAGATGCTCGTGGTCTTCGCGCTGCCCTCGATCGAGATCTTGGACGGATCCTTCTCGTCGAAGACGATCGTGCCGTCGAAGTCGTTGAAACGACCGTGCACCTTGCTGAAGAAGTGGCGCACGTCGAAGCCGATCTCGGTGTGCGCGCGGTCGAGGCTGAACTTGACCGGCGCCGCGAGCGCAGCCGACGCGGTGAGGGCGATGGCGAGGGTCGCGATCGCGATGCGGAACAGGTTCTTCACGGGCTTCTCCTGTGCGACCCGCGCGGGGCGGAGTCGATGGGGTGTCGGGGGGAGCCGACCGCTTCGAGCGAACCGGTGGAGGTCCCAACACGCCCCCTCCGTCCGAGTTCGCCTATGGACGCGTGCCGGGTCGCGGCGTTGCGAACTCTTGACGTGCGCGTGACGCGTGTTGTGACACACGAGCGGGCCGGGGGCCAATCCACGGCCTCGAGACGGTGCCACCCCGACGCGTCGACACGTCCGGCCTCAGGCCGAAGGGAACGCGAACCGGGCCCGGTCGCGCTCGAACGGCTCGACACCCGAGCGGCCGTCCATCACGAGGTCGGCCGCGATCCGGCCGACGAGCGGACCGAACTTGAAGCCATGCCCCGAGCACGCCGACACGACGACCGCGCCGGGCACGCCGGGCAGGGCGTCGATCACGAAGTCCTCGGTGCGCGTGCTCGTGTAGAAGCACGTCTCGGCGTGCAGCCGCGCCTCAACCGGCACTGCGAAAAGTCCGCGCGCGAACGATTCGAGGCGCGCGAGCGTGCGCGGGTCCGGCCCGGCCGGCGCGTCGGGATCCTGGCTCTCGCCCGCGACCTCGTGCAGGCCGATCTTCACGCCCTCGCGCCCGAACTCGGGCAGCCCGTAGCGCAGGCCGTTCTCGCCGGGGCCGAGATGGACCCACACGGGGAACGGGCCGGGCTTCACGTCGGCGGCGGGCGCGCCGAGGCGGAAGAAGCCCACGCTCTGTCGCCGCACGGTCAGCGCCGGCGCGCGCGCCGGCACGAGCGCCCGCAGCCACGGGCCCGCCGCGAGCACGACGCGCTCGGCGAGCAGCGTGCCGCGCTCGGTCGCGACCTCGAACGGGCGCCGGTCCCACGCGATGCCGGTCACGCGCGTCTGGTCGAGCACGTGCACGCCCTCGACGACGCACCGCTTCGCGAGCGCCTCGATGGCCTCGCTCGCGGCGATCACCGCCGCGGTGCGGTCGATCAGTACGCCGGCGGCATCGGCGAGGCGAAACTGCGGGAAGCGCCGGCGTGCCTCGGCCGGCGCGAGCCGCTCGACGTCGGCGCGCTCGGCCGATACGGCCGCCGCCCACTCCTCGAACGGGCCGTCGGCGGGACCGAAGAAGAGTCCCGGGACCGGGTGGCGCAACGTCACCTGCGCGTCGGCTTCGAGCCGGGGCCATTCCTCGCCGTGCGCGACGCGCATGAGGCGCACCCACATCGGGTCGCCGTAAGTGCTCCGGGTGATGCGCGAGAATCCGTGCGAACTGCCCCGATCGTGCCCGGGCCGGAACCGCTCGACCAGGGCCACTCGTTCGAGGCCGCGGCGGGCCAGTTGCCACGCGGTCGAGAGGCCGCTCACACCGGCGCCCACCACGAGGACTTCGAACGTCGCAGGACGCCTCATGGCTGGCACCTCGAAGTGAGCAGGCAGGGTTCACGGGGCGCGGCACGCACGTCGGTAGTATTACGGAGGGCGCGCGGGGCCGCAAAAATCGCCGGAATTCGTGCGCATGGGGTTGGCCCGGGCCCGCCGCGCGGGCTACCATCCCCGCCATGCGACTGCACATTCACCTCGCCCTGCTGGCGCTCGCGCCCTGCGTGCTCGCGCCCACCGCCTCGCGTGCCCAAACGCTTCCCACCAGCTTCTCGGACAGCGTCGTGGTGAGCGCGCTCGACCTGCCCACCGCCTTCGACTTCCTCCCGGACGGTCGCGTCGTCCTGGTCGAACAGCTCTCCGGGAAGATCCGCCTGGTCGTGAACGGCCACATCGCCGCGATCGATCCCGTCACCACGGTCGCCGACCTGCGCTCCGGTGGCGAGCGCGGGCTGCTCGGCGTCGCCGTGGATCCGCAGTTCCCCGCGCGGCCTTACCTTTACACCCATCACACGTCCACCGACGGATTCATCCACATCGTGCGCTGGACCGTCTCGGGCGACCTCGCGTTCACGGGCAACGGGGCGCTCTCGGTCGACCCCGCGTCGCGCTACGAACTGCTCTCGACGCTGCCGGACGTGAACAGCAACCACAACGGCGGCACGGTTCGCTTCGGCCCCGACGGGACGCTGTACGTGAGCCTCGGTGACGACGCACTCAACTGCGTGGCCCAGAACCTGGCGCTGCTCGAGGGGAAGATCCTGCGCCTGCGCGTGGACCAGCTGCCCGCGGGCCCGGGCGCGGCGAACTACGCCCTGCTCACGCCGCCCGACAATCCCTACGTCGCGATGGCGGACTCGGCGAGCCACCTCGTCTACGCCTACGGGCTGCGGAACCCGTTCCGGTTCCAGGTCGACGCCGTGCGCGGCTGCCTCGTGATCGACGACGTGGGCCTCGACACGTACGAGGAGATCGACCTGCTGGGCCTGCCCGGCGTGAGCGCCTCCGACATCGCCCCCGCGGGCGCCAACTTCGGCTGGCCCTGGCGCGAGGGCCCGGCGTACTACCTCGGCTGCGGCGGCTCCGAACCGGCTTCGTACCAGCCCATCTACGCGTTCGACCGCACCTCGCTGCCCGGAGCGGCGACCGTGAGCGGTGGCGCCTACCACGCGCAGGTCGGCGCGCGGAACTTCCCGAACACGTACGAGGGCGACATCTTCTTCAGCGAGTACACGACCGGAAACGTCTACCGGCTCAAGTCCAGCGGCGGATCCTGGGACATCGCGCCCCCCGAATCGGGCCAGTCCGACCCGATGGTGTGGGCGACCGGCTTCGAGGCCGCCGCGGACTGGAGGCTCGGCCGTGACGGCGCGCTGTGGACGATCCGGCAGTACTTCAACGGCTACCGCAACACCGGCCGGCTCGAGCGCGTCGTCTACGCGGGCATGGCCGACGTGCCCCCGGGCGTCACGGGCTCCGGCCTGAGGCTGTCGGCGTACCCGACGCCGGCGCACGACCGGGTGACGCTCGCGTGGACGAGCGGCAGCGAAACGCCGGGCGCGATCGAGGTCTACGACCTGGCCGGGCGCGTCGTGTACGCCTCGTCGGGGCGCAACGTCGCGTTCGGCACCGGCTCGGGAAGCGTGTCGTGGGACCTGCAGGACGGAGAGGGCCACCGGGTCGCGAACGGCATCTACTTCGCGCGCCTGACGGCGGGCCGGCGCGACGCGCGCTGCCTGGTGGTCGTCGCCCGCTGAGCGCCGTGGCCCGCGCCCGCGCGCACCGGCGCGCGGGCGACGGGCCGCGCGAAGCGAGCGGCCCGGGCGCGGGTTGCCCGACCTGCCCGATCGGCTAGACTCGCCCCGATTCGTCACCCTGCGGCACGTTCCGGCCGCCTTCCGCGGCCGTTCCCGATGGAGGACCGAATGAACCCGATCACGACGGGCGGCATCGCCCCCGTGGACGCGAAGTCGCTGCCCGAGTACGCGCCCACGACCTACGTGGATTTCAGCCAGCCGGCGAACCGTGCGGCGTTCGAGAAGGCGCTCGCCGACGTGCGGGCGAGCTTCGGCCGCGAGTACCCGATCGTCATCGGCGGCCAGCACCTGAAGGGCGAGAAGACGTTCACGTCGACCAACCCCGCGAAGCCCTCCGAGGTGCTCGGGACGTTCAGCGCCGCGAGCGCGGAGCAGGCGAAGCAGGCGGTCGAGACCGCGTACGCCACGTTCGCGAAGTGGGCGCGCGTGCCCGCGGCGGAACGTGCCGCGTACCTGGTCGAGGCGGCGAAGCGCATGCGCGAGCGCCGGCACCACTTCTCGGCGTGGATGGTGCTCGAGATCGGCAAGAGCTGGGGCGAGGCCGACGCCGACACCGCCGAGGCGATCGACTTCATGGAGTACTACGCGCGCGAGATGCTGCGCTACGCGGCGCCGCAGCCCGTGCACCAGATGCCGGGCGAAAAGGACTCGCTCGTCTACCTGCCCATCGGCGTCGGAGCGGTGATCCCGCCGTGGAACTTCCCGCTCGCGATCTGCGTGGGCATGACCACCGCCGCGATCGTCACGGGCAACACGGTCGTCCTCAAGCCCGCCAGCGACACGCCGGGCATCGCCTGGCAGTTCTACGCGCTCATGGAGGAGATCGGGCTCCCCGCGGGCGTGCTCAACTTCGTCACGGGCGGCGGCGCCGTGGTGGGCGACACGATCGTGCGGCACCCGAAGACGCGCTTCATCTCGTTCACGGGCTCGAAGGAGGTCGGCCTGGGCATCAACCGGCTGGCGGCCGACGTCGTGCCCGGGCAGATCTGGATCAAGCGGGTCGTGGCCGAGATGGGCGGCAAGGACGGCATCGTGATCGACGACGAGGCCGATCTCGACGCGGCGGCGCTCGGCGTGGCGCAGTCCGCCTTCGGCTTCGGCGGGCAGAAGTGCTCGGCGTGTTCGCGCGCGATCGTCGTGGACTCCGTGCACGACGCGTTCGTCGAGAAGCTGCTGGCCCAGGTGGCGAAGTTCGTGAACGTCGGCGACCCGGCCACCTACGGCACCTACATGGGCCCGGTGGCCAGCGACCGCGCCATGAAGACGATCCTCGACTACATCGAGGTGGGGAAGAAGGAGGGCAGGCTGCTGGCCGGCGGCGGCCGCGTGGCGGGCGCCGAGGGCTGGTTCGTGCAGCCGACCATCCTCGACGACGTGCCGCGCACGGCGCGCATCGCCCGCGAGGAGATCTTCGGGCCCGTTCTGGCGATCGTCCGCGCGAAGGACTTCGACGACGCGATGGCGATCGCGAACGACACCGAGTACGGGCTGACCGGCGCGGTCTACACGAAGAACACGGCGAAGCTGCAGCGCGCCCGCGACGAGTTCTTCGTCGGCAACCTGTACCTGAACCGCAAGTGCACGGGCGCCATGGTGGGCTGCCACCCGTTCGGCGGCTTCAACATGAGCGGCACGGACTCGAAGGCGGGCGGGCGCGACTACCTGCTGCTGTTCCTGCAGGCGAAGAGCATCGCCGAGAAGATCGGCTGATCGGCGCGCGAAATCGCGAACGCGAGCGGCCGGTGGCGATCGCGTCGAAGTCGGCGGTGCGATCGGTCGGGCGTGCTGTGACCCGGGAAGTCCGGACCCGCGCAGGTGTCGTGTCAGCGGCGATGGGACGACGCCGTCCGCGGCGCTCGGGACCCCGTGGCCGTTCGTTCGACCGGCCAGCGTCGCCCGGGCGGCGCGGCCCGCCGCGCCGCCGCGGTCGCTTCGCTCAGGCCGCCTTCGCGATCTTCTCCTGCAGCACCGCCGTCAGCTCGACGAACTCGGCCTCGAGCCGGCCCAGCACGCCCGCCGCCCGCGGGACGTCGCCGGCCTTGCCCGCCTGCTCCATCTCGAACGCGATCGCGGCGAAGCCCCTGGCGCCGATCGTGGCACTGGCGCCCTTCAGCGCGTGCGCGGCGCTGCCGGTCGCCGCGGCGTCGCCCCTCGCGACGGCGTCGCGGATCTTGCGCAGGTCCTCGGGCGCCGAGTTCAGGTACTCCTCGAGCACTTCACGTTCGAAGGCGGTGTCGCCGCCGGTGATGGCCTCGAGCTGAGCATCGTCGAACGGGGTGGCCATGGTCTTGCTCCTCACGTTGGGGACTGGGTGCGGCGCGATCACGCCGCCCGGGGTTCGCGGCGCGATTCGCCCTCGCCCGAGAGGGCCGCGAAGAGGCTCTCGGCCCGGATGGGTTTGCTGATGTAGTCGTCCATGCCGGCCGCGAGGCAGCGCTCGCGGTCCCCGGCCATGGCGTGCGCCGTCATGGCGACGATGAGCGTGTGGCGGTCGCCGTCGCCCTCGAGCCGGCGGATCTCGGCCGTGGCCTCGTACCCGTCCATCTCGGGCATCTGCACGTCCATGAGCACGACGTCGAACGGCCGTGCGCGCCAGGTCTCGACGGCCTCGCGGCCATTGGTGACCTGCTCCGGCGAGATGCCCTTCTGCTGCAGCATGCGCGCGGCGACCTTGCGGTTGACCGCGTTGTCGTCCACGAGCAGCACGCGCAGCCCGGACGGAATCTCGATGCCGGCGCCGAGGTCGAACATGCCGGAGGCCCGCGTCGGCGCGGTCTCGGCGACGAGGCTGTGCATCACGCGCTGGAGGACGTGCCGCCGGACGGGCTTGACCAGGAACTCCTCGAAACCGAGCGCGTGCAGGCGCTCGCGCCCGTTCGCGCTCGAGCCTGAGAGCCAGACGAGCCTCGTGCCCGCATGGCGAGGGTTCTCGCGGATCAGGCGGCCGGTCTCCTCGCCGTCCATGCCGGGAAGCCGCATGTCGAGGATCGCGATCTTGAACGGGTCGTCGACCGGTGCCTCGTCGAGTCGGAGCAGCGCCTCCTCGCCGCTCGCGGCGGTCTCCACCCGGCCGCCCATGTCGGCCAGCCAGCGGGCGATCACCGCGGCGGCGGCCGGATGGTCCTCGGCGAGCAGCACGCGAACGCCCTGCAGGAAGGGCTCGGTGGCCGCGGCCGCCGGCGACTCCCCGAGCGGGAGGGACACCTCGAAGCGGAACGTCGTGCCCACCCCGGGCCGGCTTTCCAGGTCGAGCGAGCCGCCCATCAGTTCGACCAGCCTGCGCGAAATCGTCAGCCCGAGCCCCGTCCCCCCGAAGCGGCGACTGGTGCTGCCGTCCACCTGCGTGAAGCTGTCGAACACGGCCGCGTGGCGCTCCTCGGGGATGCCGATGCCGGTGTCGCGCACCGAGAAGCGCAGCGTCGCCTGCTCCGCGTCGGCGCTCACGCGCTCGACGCGCAGTTCGACCTCGCCCTGCTCCGTGAACTTGACCGCATTGCCGAGCAGGTTCACGAGCACCTGCCGCAGGCGCACGGCGTCGCCGCGCACCATCGCGGGCACGTCGGGCGGCACGTCGCAGATGAGCTCCAACTGCTTGGCCTGGGCGCGCGGTGCCAGCAGGTCCGCCACGTCCTCGGTCACC
>CAZIXL010000088.1:0-8616 GCA_964542885.1 uncultured bacterium | reverse complement strand
GAGGCCTCCGACTGCATCTTGTCGAACGGCCTCATCGCGAAGAGGAGCCCGAACCAGTAGAGGCCGTGGAGGAGCGCGATGGCGCAGGCCGCCAGCGCGTGGACCAGCACGTGCAGCCGGCGGGGCGGGACGACGGGCCCGCGCCGGAGCATCGGCGCGGGCCCTTTTCGCCGCCCTGCGGGGACGCCGAACGGGCCCGCGCGGCGAGTCATTTCGCACGGGCCGAGCGTGCGTTTCGCGGCCATCCTCCCGCGGACGGCGCGGCAACGGCGGGGGCGCCTTGGGCTTGGGCCCGCTCCGCGCGAACCCCCAGCCGGGTGGGTGGCCGTGCACAGCGCAACTCGGGCGTTGCGGGGGTGGAGAGGCGCACCCTTAGAATTCCTGCGTCGGCTCGATCGGCACCGGCGCACGGGGGTGCGCACGGGCTCCACACCTCGCGACGGCATCCACGATGGCCCGGCCCAGGTTCGTCCTCACCCTGCTCCTCCCGCTCCTGCTTTACGCCTGCACGCGCGCGCACGCGGGCTCGCTCGAGACGATCGTCGACAACGACACCGACGCGTTCGTGCCCGGTGCCGCGACGACCGACCGCTACTACACGCAGGGCGCGCGCTTCACCTGGTTCGGCGACCCGGGCGCGATGCCGCGCTGGGCCGACCGCGTCGCCGCGCGGCTCGGCGGCGACGGCGAGGCGCGGCGCTTCGGGCTCGCGGTGGGGCAGGAGATCTACACGCCCGACGCGATCTCGCTCGCCCGCGCGATCCCCGACGACCGCCCGTACGCCGGCTGGCTCTACGGCAGCGCCTTTCTCACCACGCGCAGCGAGCGGCGGCTGCGCACGCTCGAGCTGAGCGCCGGCATGCTCGGGCCCGCCTCGCTCGCGCACGAGGCGCAAGTCTGGTGGCACGACGAGCTGGGCATCCGCGAACCGCGCGGCTGGGGCTGGCAGCTGGCGGACGAGCCGGGGCTGCTGGTGCGCGTGCAGGAGAAGCGCCGGCCGTGGGGCTACCGCCGGCACGTGGACCTGGTGCCGCATGCGGGATTCGCCGCCGGCAACGTGCTCACGTACGCGAACGCGGGCGCCACGCTGCGTGTCGGGCTGCCGCTGCCCGACGACTTCGGGCCGTCGGCGATCACACCGCCGGGACCGGGCGAGGCGGGAGGCGCGCACCTGTACGCGTTCGCGCGCGCCGAAGGCCGCGCAGTCGCGCGCAACGCGTTCCTCGACGGCACGCTCTTCCGGAACGGCCCGCGCGTCCACCGCATCCCGCTCGTCGGCGAGGCGCAACTGGGCGCGGGCGTCCGCTGGCGCTCGCTGGCGCTCCGCTACACGTTCTCGTACACGACGAACGAGTTCCGCGAGCGAGCGAACGGGCAGGAGTACGGCTCGTTCGCGCTGGCGTTCTGACCGCGGCCCGCGCGGGCGCGCCGCACGGCCACGGCTCGACGGCCCGCGGCCGGGGCCTGTATTCTCGGCGCCCGTTCCTGCAAGCGTGTTCGCGGTGCCGCGCCGCGCCCCGTCCCGTGAAGAGGAGTGCCGATCGTGTGGTCCCGGATCGAAGACAAGGTCTCGCGTGATGAGCGGCTGACGACGGAAGAGGGCGTCTACCTGGTGACCGAGGCGCCGCTGCTCGAGCTGGGCGCGCTCGCCAACGAGGTGCGCGCGAAGAAGACCGACCCGCGCGTCGTCACCTACGTCATCGACACGAACCCGAACTACACGAACTTCTGCACGGTCGACTGCCACTTCTGCGCGTTCTACCGCAAGCCGGGCAAGCCGGCCGCCGACGGCTACACGCACGACGTAGAAGGCGTGATGAAGATGATGGAGACCGCGCAGCAGCTGGGCGCCACGACGGTGCTGCTGCAGGGCGGCCTGAACCCCGAGATCCCGTGGTCGTTCTACACCGACATCGTGCGCGAGGCGCGCAGGCGCTACCCGGGCATCACGCCGCACTTCTTCTCGGCCCCCGAGATCCACCAGATGGCCGAGGTGAGCGGGCTGTCGATCCGCGGCGTGCTCGACGCGCTGGTCGAAGCCGGGCAGCGCACGCTGCCGGGCGGCGGCGCCGAGATCCTGGCCACGCGCGTGCGCAAGCGCATCTCGGTCAAGAAGGGCGGGCCCGAGGCGTGGGTCGACGTGCACCGCGAGGCGCACCGCGCCGGCATGCGCTCGACCGCGACGATGATGTACGGCCACGTGGAGACGCCGGCCGAGATCGTCGAGCACTTCGACTGGATCCGCGGCCTGCAGGACGAAACGCGGGGCTTCACCGCGTTCGTGCCGTGGTCCTACAAGCGCGGCAACACGCCCATGGAGGCGAAGGTGCCGCACCTGGCTGGCGCCAACGTGTATTTCCGGGTGCTGGCGGCCTCGCGCCTGTACCTCGACAACTTCGACCACATCCAGGCGACGTGGTTCAGCGAGGGCAAGAAGACCGGGCAGATCGCGCTGCACTTCGGCGCCGACGACTTCGGCGGCACGCTGTTCGAGGAGAACGTCCACCTCGCGACCGGCCACAAGGCGAAGACGACCATCGCCGAGATCGAGACGCTGATCCGCGAGTCGGGCTTCACGCCCGCGCAGCGCGACACCGAATACCGGATCCTGCGCACCGCCGAGGGCCCCGAGGCGCTCGCGAACATGTCCGACGAGGTGCCGCTGTTCGTCGAGAACCTGCGCGAGCTGCCCGCCGAGTACCCCGCCGTGCTCGAGGGCGAAGAGCCGCTCGTCAATCCGAGCTGACGCCCGCCGCCAGCTGCGGCTCGAGCGGGCCCAGCTCCAGCCACACGACCAGGAAGCCGTCGCGGGTGCGCATGCGGTCCTCCTTGATCACGCCCAGGCCGGGGATCGTGGCCGCGTAGCCCTCGCGTTCGACGATCTCGTTCCAGCCCGGCCAGGTGCGCTGCGACTCGCGCTGGACCAGCACGATGTGGCGGAACGCGAGCAGCCGCCGGCAGGCCGGCACGTCCGTGGGCGAGACGCACACGTGCAGCACGGGATGCTGCGTGCCCCACGCGAGCGAGGGGCCGAGGTTGCTCATCACGGTCTCGCCGGGCTCGAGCCGCGCGTTGAGCGCGATCGAGAGCGCGGTGATCGTGGTCGACGAGGGCACGCCGCGCTCGCGGGCGGTCATGCGCGCCTCGGCGTTGCCGTGGAGCGTCGACCACGCGCCCCAGCCCAGCGCCAGCACGGCGATCGCGCCGAAGAGCAGCCGGTGCCCCTTCGGCGAGACCGCCCCGCGCGTCAGGTGCACGAGCAGCGCGCCCAGCGCCAGGATGCCGATCGGCTCTACCAGGATGCGGTTGGGGAACAGGTAGCGCAGCCACGGGATGCTCGCGGCCGCGCTCAGCATGGCCAGCCCGGTGCCGGCGAGCGCCACCAGTCCCGCCGCGGCGAGCGGGCGCGGCGGGCGCACGAGCAGCAGCCAGCCGGCGAGGCCGCCGAGCCACAGGCCGCGCGGACCCATGAGCATGTCCTTCGACACGCGCTCGAGGTTGTGCACGACCTTCGCGGCCAGCAGGCGCACGGCTTCGGCGCCGTGCGGCACGTCGGGAAGCTGCGGCACGTGGTAGAGCCCGAACCACGAGCGGCCCTGCACGCCGTCCCACACGACGTAGCGCGTGAGGTCCCACGACGGCGAACCGAACGCGCGCCACTTGTAGAACCACCACGGCGCGAGCGGGATCGCGTACCCGAGCAGCACCAGCGGCAGCGTGCGCAGCCGGCGGCCGGGCGGCGCCGACCAGGCGCCCGCGAGCGCGAGCAGCGGCGCCAGCCAGAGCATGTTCGCGCGAAAGAGCCCCGTCAGGCCGAGCACGAACCCGTACGCGAGCGGCGAGCGGCCGGGCACCTGGAGCGCCACGCCGAGGAACGCGAACAACAGCCCGACGGTGAACGGCAGCTCGGTGAAGCCGCTGGTCGCGAAGTGCTGCGCCTCCGGGTCGAGCAGGAACGACAACCCGAGCACGAACGCCGCGCCCATGCGCACGTCGGCGGGCGCGTCGGGCCACCAGCGCGTGAACAGGTAGCGCACGCCCAGCGCCAGCGCCGCGCCGAGGAACAGGTACGCGCAGAAAGGCAGCAGCAGCGTGAGCCACGCGCGCGGGTCCGAACCGGCCACGAGCCCGCGCGCGGGCACGAGCTTGAAGACGAACGCCTCGAACAGGACCATCCCGGGCTGCACCGCCGAGAGCGGCCAGGGCGGGTTCACGTGCTTCACCAGGTCGATGGGCAGGGCGAACGGCGTCGCCAGGCGGCCGTGCCACGCCAGCTCCCGGCCCGCGATCGCGTACTGCGCGGCGTCGTAGTTGAGGATCGGGGAACGTCCGCCCAGGTCCCACGCCTGCGCGTGCAGGAGCCACAGCGCCGCCCCCGCCACGAGCAGGATGGGCAGCAGGACCAGGTCGGCGGGGGACTTCCGGGTTTCCGTCATGGCGCCGCAGGGTACGCGCGGCCCCGCCGCGCCTCAACCGTCGCGGCATTTGCCGCGCTGGCCGCCGCGGGCGTTGCGCTGGCGCACGGCGCGGCGGCAGAGTCCCGCGTCCCCGTTGCGCTCCGCCCCGCCCCGTCCGCCGGAGGCTCCATGTTCCGCGCCGCCGTTCGTGCCGCGCTCGCCGCGCTCGTCGCGTTGTCCGCCGTCGTTCCCGCCGCGCGCGCCGACGAGGCGCCGGACGTGCGGCTCGGCGGCGACGTCGTGCCGACGTTCCAGTCGATCCGCCTGCACCTCGACGCGGACAAGCGGAACTACTCGGGCACGACGCGCACGGAACTGCGCGTGACGAAGGCGACGAACGTGGTGCGCCTGCACGCCGAGGGCCAGAAGCTCGTGCGCGTCGCGCTCGTCCAGGGCGGCGACTCGATCCACGTGGCGATCGAACGCGGCGACCGCGGGCTGCTCACGCTCACCGCGGACCGGGCGCTCGAGCCCGGCGCCGCGACGCTCACGATCGAGTTCACGAACGGCTACGGCACGCGGGCGGTGGGCCTGTACCGCGTGTACACCGGCGGGCACGGCTACCTGTTCACGCAGTTCGAGTCCGACGACGCGCGCGAGGCGTTCCCGTGCTGGGACGAGCCGGGCTTCAAGTTTCCCTACCAGTTCACGCTCGAGGTGCCGGCCGCGCACGAGGCGATCACGAACACGCCGGTCGCCTCGCAGGCCGAGAGCGGTGGCTGGAAGACGATCGTGTTCGAGAAGACGCCACCGCTGCCCAGCTACCTGCTGGCGCTCGCCACCGGCCCGCTCGAGTTCACCGCCGTGCCGGGCACCCGGTTCCCGACGCGGATCGTGACCGTGCAGGGCCAGAAGGCGCTCACCGGCTACACGGCCGAGACGACGCCGAAGCTGGTCGCGGCGCTCGAACGCTGGTTCGGCATGCCCTACCCGTTCGCGAAGCTCGACCTGGTCGCGGTGCCCGAGTTCGCCTACGGCGCCATGGAGAACCCCGGCCTCATCACGTTCCGCGACGCGCTGCTGCTGCTCGACCCGGCGAGCGCGACCGTGAGCCAGCGCCGCAGCGGCGTGAGCGTCAACTGCCACGAGCTGTCGCACATGTGGTTCGGCGACCTGGTGACGATGGCGTGGTGGGACGACCTGTGGCTCAACGAGTCGTTCGCGGACTGGATGGCGGCCAAGATCACCGACGAAACGTTCCCCGAGTTCAAGCACGGCCTGGACGAGCTGCAGGCGATCGACCGCACGATGAAGTCCGACGCGCAGCCGTCGACGCAGGCCATTCGCGCGAAGACGGACGCGGCTTCGGCGGGCCTCGTGAACGTCGGCCTCGTCTACAACAAGGGCAACGCGGTGCTCTCGACGTTCGAGAACTACCTCGGCCCCGAGGTGTTCCAGAAGGGTGTGCGCGCGTACCTCAAGGCGCATGCGTGGGGCAACGCGACCGCGGGCGACCTGTGGAAGGCTCTCGACCAGGCCAGCGGCCAGCCGGTCTCGGACGCCATGGCGACCTTCACCGACCAGCCGGGCCTGCCGCTCGTGCGCATGACGCCCGCCGAGGGCGGCGTGCGCCTCACGCAGAGCCGCTGCACGCCGTGGGGCGTCGAGCAGCCGGCGATGCGCTGGAAGATCCCGATGGTGCTGCGCTGGTCGGACGGGAAGAAGGCCGTGACGACGCGCGTGCTGCTCGCCGACGAGTCGCAGGTCGTGAAACTGCCCGCCAGGCCGGCGTGGGTCATGCCCAACGGCGGCGGCCGCGGGTACTACGCGTGGAGCGCGCCAGGCGACATGATCGAATCGCTCGCCGCGCACGCGCAGGACGAGCTCGCACCCGCCGAGCGGCTGTCGTTCCTCGGCGACCTGGGGCTGCTGCTCGACGCGGGCGAGGTCCACGGCGACTCCTACCTGCGCGCGCTGGCGCACTTCGGCTCCGATCCCGAGCCCGAGGTGGTCGCGGGCGTCGTCGAGGCGCTGATGCTCGTGCGGCGCTCGTTCGTGCCCGACTCGGAGGCCGCGCTGTTCGCGCCCTACGTGCGGCAGGTGCTCGAGCCGGCGCTGGCGCGGTTCGGCGACGAGGCGCGCCCCGGCGAGGACGAGGCGATCGGCACCATGCGCGGCGACCTGCTCACCGCGCTCGCGCGCGACGGCGAGGACGCGGCGGTCAACGCCTTCGCGCTCGACGCGGCGAAGCGCTACCTCGCGAACCCGGCGAGCGTGGACCCGGGCGTGGTCGACGCCGTGCTCGGGCTGGCCGCGCGCCATGGCGACGCCGCGTTCTTCGACACGCTCCAGGCGCGCTACGAGGCCACGACGGTCCCGCTGTTGCGCCGGCGCTGGCTCGGCACGCTCACGGCGTTCGAGGACCCGGCGCTCGAAGCGCGCGCGCTCGACTACCTGATGAGCGACGCCGTGCCCGGCACCGACGGCATCATGGCCATGCGCGGCTTCGCGGGGAAGGGCGAGGGGGGCGGCGACCGGCTGCTGCGCTGGATGATGGCGCACTACGACCGCATCGCCGCGCGCATCCCGCCGCCGGCGCTGCGCTTCCTGCCCATGATGGGCAGCGGCTGCTCGCAGGAGCGCTACCGCACGATGCAGGCGTTCTACGCCGACCCGATGCGTGCCGGGATTCCCGGGATCTCGAAGACGATCGAGCAGGTGGGCGACCAGGTCCGCGGCTGCATCCGCCTGCGCGAGCGCGAAGGCGGCGCCGTGGACGGCTACCTGCACTCGCTCGGCGCCAAGTAGCGCCGCCGGGGCCGGCGATGGCCGTTGCGCGCACCCGGAGCGCGTGCTACCAACGCGCGATGCCGGATCGCCCATGGACGCGACGGGGTCGCGCGTGACGCGGCGCACGCCTGCGAAGCGCGCCGGGACCGCGCGCGCGGCGGCCCCGGCGGCGCGACCGCCCGGTTCGCCGCTCGCGGCGTGGGCGCTCGCGCTGCTCGCCGGCTGGGCGCTGCTGCTGCTGCTCGCACCGCCGCTCTCGACGCACGCGTGGGCGGTGAACGGGTTCCGCAGCGTCGGGCCCGCGGCGAAGGTCGGGCTGCTGCTCGCGGCGGCCGCCGCGGGCCTGCTCGTGTGGCGCGGGCGGGGTGCGTTCGCGTGGGCGGCCGTCGCGCTCGCCGCGGCGCTGGCGCTGGCGCTGCCGCTGCGCGAGGGCGCGCACGTGCTGGGCGACACCGACATGCGCCTGCACGCGATCGCCGAGATCGCCGCGCCAGGGCGCGAGGCCGCGCTCGGGGAGTGGGCGCGCCGCGTGCACGCGAACCCGCTCGACTTCGCGGTCGACGTCGCCGCCCCGGCTGCGCTCGTGCGCGCGGGACTCTCGGGCACCGACGCGGTGGCCGCGGTCGGCGCGCTCCTCGCGCTGCTCTTCTTCGCCGCGCTCTGGCGCGCGACGGGGGCGTTCGCGAGCGGCGAGCGGCGCTTCGCGCTGACGGCGGTACTGGCGCTCACGGGCGCGCTGCAGGCGTTCGCCGGCTACGCCGAGTCCGCGGCGCTGCTGCTGGTCGTGACCGCGTGGTGGTGGAGCGAGCTGGCGCGGCCGCTGGACCGCATGCCGCGCGCGCTCGTCGCGGCGCTCGCGTGGTTCGCGCTGGCGCTCGTCCACCGCTCGGCGCTCGTGCTGCTGGTGCCGCAGCTGGGGCGCGCGCTCGTCGCCTGGCCGGGCGACGCACCGCGGCCGCGCGCCGTGCTCGCCGGCGCGACGCTCGCCGCGCTCGCGGCGGTGCTGTGGCTGCCGGGCCTGGACCTGGGCGCGCGCCAGGTGGGCGCCGACTTCGCGCCGCTCCGGAAGGCGCTCGCCGCGCTGCCGGCGCTGCCGCCGCTCGACGTGGCGAACGGGCTGCTGCTCGTCGCGCCGCTCGTGCTGGCGGCCGTGCTGCTGCTCGCGGGCGCGCGCGACGACGCGGGCGCCGCCGCCACCGCGCCACGCGCCGGGCTCGCGGGCCCCGTCCCGCTCGCGCTCGCCGGCGGCGTGCCGCTCGCGCTGCTGGCGATCGTCGGCTGGAGCGCGCCCAACGGGCTCGGTGCGATGCGCGACTGGGACCTGCCCGCCGCGGCCGGGCTGCTGCTGGCGGGCGCGGCGGCCGCCGCGCGCGGGCGCGCGCCGCGGGGCGGCGCCGCGGCGCTCGCAGGGGGCGCGCCGGGGCGGGCG
>CAZIXL010000087.1:0-8676 GCA_964542885.1 uncultured bacterium | reverse complement strand
CCATTCGCACCTCGTCGTCGATCCCATGGAGCGCGACCAGGCCGCCGGCTCGAACGGCGAGTGGTCCACGTACGCGCAGCACGGCTTCCTCGCCATGCTGAAGACGGCCGACTCGCAGGCAGAGGCGTTCGCCAAGCTCATCGCCAAGGTCGCCGGCGAGCTGAAGATCGAAGGCAGCGTGGCGTTCGCGGGCGACACGCCGCTCGGCTTCTCGTGGTCCATGCTGTCGGCGCTCGCGAAGGAGGCGCCCGGCATCACCGTCGACGGCCGCCAGCCGGACGTCATCTACACGGCCATGGAGACCAAGGACGAGGGCGAGTTGGAGCAGATCCGCAAGTGTTCGCGCGGCGCGGTCGACGCCATGGGCCGCGTGGCGAAGTACCTGGGGTCCCTGAAGCCCGCGGGCGGCGGCCTCACCGACGGCGTGAACGCGGTCGCCAAGCTGGGCCACGTGCGCGCGCTCATCCACCGCGTGTTCGCCGAGCACGGGCTGGCCGAGGACGGCGAGAGCATCGTGGCCATGGGCCGCGACTCGGGCGTGCCGCACAACCGCGGCAACGACGCCGAGCCGATCCGCGCGGGCGAGACGATCATCGTCGACATCTTCCCGGGCGAGGCGGGCGGCGGCTACCACACCGACATGACGCGCACGTTCGTGGTCGGCCGCGCCAACGACGCGGTGAAGAAGATGTACGCCGAGTGCCAGGAGTCGTTCGACAAGGTCATGGCGGCGATGAAGGGCGGAGAGCCCTGCCGCGCGTACCAGGAAATGACCTGCGACATCCTCGAGAAGCACGGCCACGCGACGCTGCGCACCAACGCGAGCGCGACCGAGGGCTACGTGCACAGCCTGGGGCACGGCGTCGGCCTGGCCGTGCACGAGGGCCCGCGCCTGGGCGGCCCGCCGGCCAACACCGTGCCGCTCAAGCCGGGGCACGTCGTCTCGGTGGAGCCGGGCCTCTACTACCCGTCGCGCGGCATGGGCTGCCGGATCGAGGACCTGGTGGCGGTGCGCGCCGACGGGTCGATCGAGAACCTCACGCCCTGCTCGTACGACCTCGAGGTGGGAACGACCGCTTGAAGTCCGCCCCCTACGAAGTGCCGCGCCCGCCGCGGTGGGAGAAGGCCGTGCTCGTCGGGCACGCCGGCCGCGACAAGCAGCACCTGGACCGCTCCATGGAGGAGCTGGCGCTGCTCGCCGACACGGCGGGCGCGAAGGTGCTGGGCTCGCTCGTCCAGCGGCGCGGCACGCTCCACCCCGCGACGTTCATCGGCAAGGGCAAGATCGACGAGCTGAAGGCGCTCATCGGGTCGACGTCCGCCGAGATGGTGATCTTCGACGACGACCTCTCGCCCGCGCAGGTGCGGAACCTCGAGAAGGCCTCGCAGTGCAAGGTGATCGACCGCTCCGAGCTGATCCTCGACATCTTCGCGCGCCGCGCGCGCACGCGGGAATCGCGCCTGCAGGTCGAGCTCGCTCAATTGGAGTACATGCTCCCGCGCCTGATGGGCATGTGGAAGCACCTCGAGCGGCAGGCGGGCGGCATCGGCACCCGCGGTCCCGGCGAAACGCAGCTCGAGACCGACCGCCGCCTCGTGCGCGACCGCATCGCGCGATTGAAAGAGGCGCTGCGCGCCGTCGAGAAGGAGCGCGAGACGCAGCGCCAGCGCCGGCGCCGCGAGTTCCGCGCCGCGCTCGTGGGCTACACGAACGCGGGCAAGAGCACGCTGTTCAACGCGCTCACCAAGAGCGACGTGTTCGTCGAGAACCGGCTGTTCGCGACGCTCGACTCGACCACGCGCCAGATGGTGAGCCGCGAGCGACAGGTGGCGCTCCTGACCGACACGGTCGGCTTCATCCGCAAGCTGCCGCACCACCTGGTCGCCTCGTTCCACAGCACGCTGGTCGAGGCGATCGAGGCCGACGTGCTGCTGCACGTGACCGATGCCGCCGACCCGGACTTCCGCCGGCACCTGACGGCCGTCGACGACGTGCTCGACAAGATCCTGGGCGAGCCGCGGCCGCCGCGGATCATGGTGTTCAACAAGTGCGACGCGCTCGATCCCGAGGAGGCCTCGGCCCTCAAGATCGAGTTCCCCGACTGCCACGTCGTCTCGGCCCGCACCGGCGAAGGCCTCGCCGCGCTGCGTGCCGAGCTGTTCCGCCGCTCCGACGAGCTGCGCGAGGTGAGGGCCGGATGAGCACCAACATCGTTCTCGAGTTCGACGCGGAGTTGCCCGCGCCCCCGGGTCGGGTGTTCGCCGCCATCACCGAGGGCCGCCACCTCGAGCGCTGGTTCTGCGACGCGTGCGAGAGCGACGCCGAGCTGGACGGCCGGCTCACCATGCGCTGGCACCGCGCCTATTCCTCGCCGTGGCCGTACGAGGCCACGTGGATCGAGTTCGAGGAGCCCACGCGCGCGGCGTGCAAGGGCGGCCACCAGGGCTACCCGAACCGCGACGCGGGCACGATCCGCTTCGAGGTGGCGCCGGGCGCGAACGGCACGCGCCTGCACGTGACCCACGAGATGGGCCACCCCGCGCTCTACTCGAACTTCGCGAAGGGCTACAGCGACGCCTGGCCGCGCGCGCTGCGCCGCCTCACCGAGTACCTCGCCCCGAAGACCCTGGAGAAGGCATGAGCCCCGACACCGCGCTGCGCACCATCCGCTTCGGCCACAGCCCCGACGCCGACGACGCGTACATGTTCTACGGCTTCCACACGGGCGAGGCCGCGATCGAAGGCTGCTCCGTCGAGCACGTCCTGGAAGACATCCAGTCGCTCAACGTGCGCGCGATCGAGAAGGCCGACCTCGAGATCACGGCCTGCTCGGCGCACGCCTACGCACACCTGGCCGACCGCTACGCGGTGCTGGCCTGCGGGGCCAGTTTCGGGTGGGGCTACGGGCCCGTGCTGATCGCGAAAACGAAGCGCACGCCCGAATCGCTGCGCGGCAAGCGCGTCGCGATACCGGGCCCGCTCACGACGGCGGCGCTGCTCCTGAAGACCGAGGTGCCCGGCGTCGAGCCGGTGGAGGTGATGTTCGACCGGATTCCCGAAGCGGTCGCGAAGGGCGAGGTCGAAGCGGGCGTGATCATCCACGAGTCGCAGCTCACGTACGAGGCCGAGGGCCTGGCCAAGGTCGTCGACTTCGGCGAGCTGTGGAAGGAGCGCGACAACCTGCCGGTGCCGCTCGGCCTCGACGTGGTGCGCCGCGACCTGGGGCCCGAGCTGATGAAGGCGTGCAGCACGGGCTTTCGCGCCAGCATCGATGCGGCGTTCGCGCACGAGGAGGAGGCGATCCGCTACGCGCTCCAGTTCGGGCGCGGCCTCGACGTGCCGATGGGAAAGAAGTTCGTGCACATGTACGTGAACGACCTCACGCTCGACATGGGCGAGCGCGGCCGCGCCGGGCTGGCGCTCCTCTACGAGCGCGCCGTGAAAGCGGGCGCGATCGCGAAGGCGCCGGACTTCACGGTGATCTGAGCGGCGCGGCGCGCCCGTCGCGACGCCGGTCGGAATCGAACGAAACGAAAGCGCCACTGGCCGCGGGGCCGGTGGCGCTTTCGCGTCGGTTGCGATCACCAGCGGCGGTAGTACCAGTGCGCGTCGAGCCGGCGGCCGTGGTCGGGGCTCTGCACGTCGAGCAGCCCGCCCAGCGCTTCGTCGAGCAACCCGGCCTGCAGCCACTCGATCGCGTTGCGCTGCGCCGGCGCCGGGTCGGCGGCGATGCGCAGCCCTTCGGCGCCGGGCACGCGCACGAGTGCGCTGTCGCGCACGAGCCGCGCGCAGAGCGCGTTCGCCCACGCCGCGCGCACGACCGGACGGCCCTGCACGCGCAGCACGGTCAGCGTGTCGTTCCAGGCGATTCGCGGATCCTCGAGCAGCCGGGCTTCGAGGCGGCAGGCACGGTCGAGCGCGGCGAGCGCGCGCCGCTTCGCGGCGTCGGGCACCGGCGCGCTCGCGGACTCCTGCGCGAGGGCCGAAAGCAGCGAGTCGCCGACTGCCGCGCGCAGCACGTCGAGCGCCAGACCGTCGCGGGTGTCGGCCGATTCGGTCCCCGCCACGGTGTCGGCCGCGGCCGAAGCGGGCGCCAGCGCGCGCGCGAGTTCGGGCAGCCGGCTCCAGTCGCCGGCGCTCGCCGCGTCGATCGCGACCGGCGAGGTGTAGGGCGGCGGCAACTCCGACGCCGCGTACAGGTACTCGTGCCACACGCGCCCGTACACGTGCCCGAGGAGCACCGTCCCCTTCGCCGGGTCGACGACGACGCGCTGGAAGTGGAACGCGCGCACCGTGTCGGGGATCGAGTCGGGCGAACCGCCCGCGAGCAGGCGCAGCGCGAACGCCTCGAGCGCCGCCTTGCGGTCGCCGGCCAGGAACGTCTCCGGCTGGACGGGCGTGTTCCGCAGCCGCCACGTCATCGCGGGCCGCATGCCGAACGCGCACAGCCCGGCGACCAGCACGAAGATCGCCAGCGGCAGCAGCGCGCGCTGCCCATCCTGCCGCCAGAGCAGGAACGGCGCGACCAGGTTCACGATCCCCAGCCCGACCAGCACGACGACCAGCCCGAGGAACGCGAAGAAGGCCGAGTTGGTGTCGGGCGTCGCGAAGACCAGCAGCGCGAACGCGCCGGCGGGCAGCACGACGTTGACGCCGTTCAACATGACGTGTTCGCGAGAAGGCACGCCGTCACTCCTGTCGGTGTTCGATGGTTCGATCGAGCCCGCGCGCGCGGCGCACGCGGCCCGCGCACGGTGACGCGGCAGCATCCCCCGGTCGCGACGCGGCCGCAAACCCGACGCGCCTACGCGTCCCGCAGCCGCCGCGCCGCCTCGGCCATCGCGGCGAGCTTCCTCTCCGCCACCTCGGGCGCGTTCATGGGCCGCGCCGCGAACGTCCCGAAGCCGCAATCGGGATTCAGGAAGATCCGCTCCGCCGGCACGTGCGCCATCGCCGCGCGTACGCGCGCCACGATGCGCTCGGGCGACTCGACGTCGTCGGAGCGCGGGTTCACGACGCCCAGGCCCAGCTCCTTGCCGCCCGTCGGCAGCACGTCGCCGGCGCGCGGCGTGGCGTACTCGAGCACGAGCTGCGTGACCGGCACGTGCGCGAACCAGGGCGCGAGCGGCGCGTAGCCGCCGCTCAGCAGCGTGCGCTCGTCGCGGCTCCAGTTGCCGCGGCAGACGTGCAGGCCCGTGCGCGTTTCGCCCGCCGCCACGAGCACCCGCGCCAGCATCGCGACCGCCCACGCCAGTTCCTCGGCCGGGTCGCCGCGCGCGGCGAGCGACGCGCACATGAACGTGCGCGTCTGCCCCTGCGTGAACACGAGCTCGGTCAGCACGGGCTCGTCGAGCTGCACGAAGTCCGCGCCCGCCGCCACGAGCCTCGCGATCTCGTCGCGCAGGATCCCGACCACGACCTCGCCGAGCGCCTCCTTCGAGGCGTACGCCTCGCGCGTCACCTCGGGCACCCACAGCGCGCGCGTGAGCAGGTAGGGGCCCGGCAGCGTGACCTTGACCGGGCGATCCGTGAGCGCGCGCAGGCGCTCGAGGTCGGCGAGCGCCAGCGGCTCGCGCACGCGCACGGGCCCGGTGCACGTGGGATTGCGGATCGCGTACGCGGGCACGTCGAGCGTGTCGAGCAGCCGGCCGAACGTCTCCTTGTCCTCGACCACGTCGAGCATCTCGGCCAGCGTCATCAGCCGCACGCCGTCCAGCCGCTCGGCCACGAACGAGTAGAAGTTGTCGCGCGACTGCTCGCCGTCGGTCAGCAGGTCGACGCCCGCGCGGTGCTGAACCTCGACGAACGCCTGCACCGCCGCGTCCACCGCGGCCGCATGGCGCGCCGCGCCGATCTCGCCCGCGCGCCGGGCGCGCTGCGATTCGAGCAGTGCCGGCGGCCGCGGCCAGCTGCCGACCGTGGTCACGGGGAATCGCGGGAGCGGCTTCACGCGCGCGCGGCCGCGAAGAAGTCCTGCTCGCGCACGGCCGCCTCGAGCGCCGCGTAGCCGCTGGTGCGCCCGGGAAGCCAGGCCTTGAGCCCTTCCAGGTCCATCATCTCGCGGTGCGCCGGGTTCCCGTAGTCCATCGCCAGCAGCACGCGCGTCCATTGCTCGGCGCGCGCCGGCGTGAAGGCCGCGGTGACCGTGAAGTTGCAGTGGTCGAACGGTGCGGTGGTTCCGAGCACGCGCACCTTCGCAGGGTCCGCCGTGCCGTCGGCCGACCACAGCGCCCAGTTCAGGTCGAGCACCGCCGCCGCGTCGGCGCGCCCGTCGAGCAGCGCCTGCAGCGCGTCGCGCTCGCCGCCCACGTGGTCGCCGTGCTTGCCCACCAGCACGTCGTGGCGCAGCACCGCGAAGTCCTCGCCCGCCACGAGGCCGGCCCGCCGCAGGTGG
This sequence comes from uncultured bacterium, assembly GCA_964542885.1. Taxonomy (GTDB): domain Bacteria; phylum Eisenbacteria; class RBG-16-71-46; order RBG-16-71-46; family RBG-16-71-46; genus CAIXRL01. The sequence continues at coordinate 2,281 of CAZIXL010000087.1, read as the reverse complement.
TGGAGTGGCAGCAGCGTGGCCTGCGGCGAGTCGAGCGCGCCCACCGCGACGGTCCGTCCGCGCAGGTCGCTCGTCGCGCGAACCGCACCGTCCGTGCGCACCAGCAGGTGCGTGACGCGGTCGCGGTCGGTGTCGCGCATCGCCAGCGCCTGGCACCCGCGGTCCGTGCGGCGCTGCGCGTCGACCCACGCGAGCGGCGAGTTCCACGCCACGTCGATGTGGCCGGCGAGCAGTGCGTCGACCATCAGTTCGTAGTTCGTGTAGTAGACGCAGTCCATGGGGCAGCCCTCGCCCGCGAAGTGGCGGGCGATGATGTCCCAGATCACGGTGACCTTGGGGTCGTAGACGACGGCGCCGACGAGAACGGGTTTCACGCTGCACCTCCCTCAGGTGGGAAAGACTTCGAGTTCGAGTTCGAACGACAGCGCGGGATCGAGCGAGGCCAGCACCGGCGCCCGCTCGCGCACGCGGCGCCACAGGTCGGCGACGTCGTCGGCCGGTGCCGCCGTGGAGACGAACAGCCGGCCGCGGATCGCATGCACGCGCGCGCTGCCGGCCTCGCCCACGACGCCCGCCACGACCAGCGGGTTCTCGAGCCACGCCTGCACGCGCAGCTCCGCGTCGCGCACCTCGGGGCCGCCGCGGCGCGACTCGTGCGCGAGTCCCGCCAGCACGTCGGTCGCGATCGCGGCGAGCAGCTGGTCGAGCGCGCTCGGCTCGGCCGCGCGGGCGTCCCAGCTCGCCCGCCCGCGCGACTCGAGCGTCCAGCGGCGCGCGTGCGCGCGCACGCACGCCTCCGGGCCCAGCCGGGCCCGGAGCGCGGCGTCGGGTTCGCCCGTGGCGGGATCGCCGACCGTCGCCATCAGAAGAGCGGCAGGCCGGTGAGCGCGCGCCCGGTGAAGTCCAGCAGGTGGTCCACCGTCGGCGCCATGACCCAGCCCGCGCGCGCGTCGCGGAACACCCGCTCGACGCCCAGGTGCCGCGAGAACGCCGCGCCGCCGCACGCCTTCATCGCCAGGTCGGTCACCTGGCTCGCGGCCTCGAGCGCCGACAGCCGCGCCTGCAGCACGAAGAGCGGCGCCGCCTCCGAGCCCGACTCCACGTGGTCGAGCGCCACGCCCAGCAGCGCCCGCGACTGCTCGGTGCGCAGCGCCATCTCGGCGAGGCGCGCGCGCAGGTTGGGCAGGTCGCGCAGCGCCGAGTTCGTGTGCTCGAAGCGGGCGTTCACGAGGTGCGCGGTCGTCGCCGCCACCGCCGCGCGGCACAGGCCGTGCGCGATCGCCGACGTGCCGATCGCGAACCACGGCAGCACGACCGTGAGCATCGTGGTCGCGCCCTCGCCCGCGGCGCTGATCAGGTCGCCGGGCGCCACCACCAGCTTCTCGAGCGTCATCGGCGCCGAGTCGTTGCCGCGCATGCCGAGCCCGTCGAAGCCGCCGGCCACGCTCAGCCCCGCCGCGCCGCGGCGCACCAGGTAGACCGTGGACTCGAGCGGGCCCGCCGCTTCGCTCGCGAGCGCGCTCGAGACGAACGAGTCCGCGTGGCCCGCCGAGGTCACCCACGACTTCTTCGCGCTGGTCTCGAAGTGGCCGTTGACCGCCGCCATGCGCGACGTGGGCGACCAGAACTGCGAGCGCGAGCCGGCCTCCGAGAACGCGAGCGTGGTCAGGTGGCGGCCGGCGGCCATCTCGCGCAGCAGCTCGTCGCGGCCGGCGAGCGCCGTGCCCGAGGCGATCGCCCGGGCGGCCACGACGTGCATGTTCCAGATCATCGCGGTCGAGCCGCACGCGGCGGCGATCTCCTCGGCGACGGCCGCGAACGCGCGCGGCCCGGCGCCGCGCCCGCCGTGCGAGGCGGGAACGCACAGTCCGTTCAGGCCGGCGGCGGCGAGCGCCTGCATGCCCTCTTCGGGGAAGCGTGCCGCGCGGTCGACGTCGGCGGCGCGCGGCGCGAGGCGTTCACGCGCGATCGTCGAGGCGGCTTCCAGGTGCGCGGCGTCGGCGTCGGACAGGCGATACGGGTGCAGCATGGCGAGGACCTCCCGGGCCGCGAATGGCGCGGCTCGCGAAAACGTGGGCCGCCCGGCCGAAGGGACGCGAAGGTCCCGGCCGCGGGGCGGACGATCAGGAATGGACGCGATGGGAAGCCGGCGCGGGAACGCGCGGCATGGGCGTCAGCGAGGGGTGGTACCCGCCACCCGTGGGGTGGCCGCTCAGCCGAAGCCGGATCCGAGGAGTCGTGGTGGGAGGATGGAGTCCCGCACGCGCGGAGTGTGCGGGAA
>CAZIXL010000086.1:0-8729 GCA_964542885.1 uncultured bacterium | reverse complement strand
GGAAGATCTCGAGCAGCTCGAGCGATTTCTCGACGTACTTGCGCGGGTTGCCCTCGACGTACTCGGCGTGCGGGCAGAGCCTGCGGGCCTCGGCGAGCGGCATGCCGGCGTGCACGCCCGACGGCCGCGCCTCGTACGACGCCGCCGTGACGACGCCGCGCCGGTCGGGATCGCCGCACACGATCACGGGCTTGCCGCGCAGGTGCGGGTGGTGCGCCTGCTCGACCGACGCGAAGAACGCGTCCATGTCGACGAGCAGGATCACGGCCCGCCGTCCCCGCGGCGCGTCACGCGCTCTCCCGCCACGCGCGGTTCAGCGTCCAGCGCGGCCCGCGCGCGTCGTAGCAGAGCTCGTAGCTCTCGTCCTTGGGGCCCTGAACGGCGAAGTAGCGCAGCACGGCCTGTCCCTCGCGGCGGTTCCACTGCCCCGTCACCTTGCGCACGCGCACGACGCGCCCCTGCCAGCGAAATCGGATCGGGTGCATCGCGCCGTCCACGAAGGCGGTCAGCACGTCCACGGGATCGTTGAGCGATTCGAACATGACTCTCGGAGCGGCACCGCCGGGGACGTTACTGCACGCATGGGCAGGGCCGCAAGCGCAGGATTCGCGCGCGAGCGTGCGGCTCAGCGGCGCGGCTCGACCGGGACGTCGGGCGCGAAGTCGGGCTCCCAGCCGGGCGCCTCCCAGCGGGCCCACACGACCTGCGCGCCGTCGAGCTGCACGAGCGCCCCGCCGGTCTCGGGCGTGCCCCAGAAGCGCGCGGCCGACGGGCCCTCGTGCGACGCGCGCCGCTCGAGTCGCCGGCGCAGGTCGCGATGCTCGACCAGCACCTCGGGACGCGTGGGCGACACGTCGAAGAACGGCGCGCCGTAGCGGCGGCGGAAGTCGGCCGAGACCCGGCCGTACAACTGCAGCGCGTCGCCCGCCGCGCGCGGGGCGAAGCGCAGCGTCATCGCGACCAGCCGGCCACCCTCCCGCCACTCCGCGAAGCAGGTGACCGGCTCCTCGAGCCAGGTGCCCCGCCAGCTCTCGTCGCGCGAATGCGGCCCGAGGTCGTCCGAACGGCGGAAGCCGGCACGCGCCAGCGCGCGCGCGACGTCGGGCTTCGCAGCGTTCCACTGCACGCCGGGGAAGTGCAGCGGCCGGGGCGCCGGCGCCGCGCCGCCCGCGTCCGCCGCGCAAGCGAGCGGCGCCGCCATCGCGATCGCGATCGCGACGACGGCGCCCACTCGGAACATGGCGGCCACGCGGGCCGCCGGACCGCCCACTCGGGGTGGGCGCGCGCTCATGCCAGCTGCTTCTCCCGGAACATCTCCATCGCCCGCCGGATCATGACCAGGAAGGTCGCGGTCAACGCCAGCACGGCGCCGATCCACACGAGGCCGATGAAGGGCTTCGTGCTGACCTCGACGGCGAGCACCTCGCCCGTGGCCGCCTGGCTCATGCCCGGAAGCGACAGCTGCACGCTGCCGTCCGACGGGCTCGCGCCGAGGATGTTCACCTGCCCGCCGCCGGGAATGTAGTCGGGCGTGCGGACCGGCCCGCCGCCCCCGCCGACTTCGAGCGTCGGCTTGAGCGGCACCGTCCTGCCGCCGATCTCGGCGGTGAGGTTGGCGATCAGCTTCATGGTGCCGTTGCCGGGGATCGGGGTGAAGCCCTCGAACGTGTACTTCACCTCGCCCATCTGCTTCGTCTCGCCGGGGAGCATCTTCACGCCGCCCTCGTCGCCACCCTGCCCCCCGCCCACCATGTCGAGCGGCGAGATGTACACGTCGTGGGTCAGGAAGCGCTCGATGTGCGGGTTCTTCATGTAGCTCTGGTTGTAGTCGCTCCAGTAGAAGTGGGCGTTCGCGGTGAACTTGCCCTCGGGCGCGTTCACGGCGATCACGGCGAAGTCCTTGCCGTCGCCGCCGTGCTTGAGGCCCTCGTACGTGAGCTGGTAGCCGAGCGCGTTGCGGGCCTCGCCCTTCGGCAGCTGCACCTGCGCCGAGCGGCCGTAGCCCGAGGACGAGATGACACCGATCAGCAGCACCGCGACGCCCATGTGGCCCATGAACGCCATGCCGTGCTTCCAGCCGGCGCGAAATCCCCGCACCGTCGCGGCGTAGTTCGCGACCAGCGCGAACGCCATGGCGAACACGATCGCGGCCGGCATCGGGTCGCGCACGCCCCACCCCGCGGCCACCGCCGTGAACGCGATCGCGACGACCACCGAGACCAGCGTGATCGGCGCGAACAGCACCATCGTCGTGACGAGCCAGCCGAGCAGCGCGATCCCGAACCACGGGAACGCCGCGTGGGCGAGCGCGTTCGTGTTGCCGAGCAGGAACGTGACCACGAGGCCCACGACCAGCACGCCGGCCACCGCGCGCAGCGGGGCGACGAGCGCCGCGGCCGAGGGCGGCGTCTCCTGCTTGCGCCAGCGCAGCAGCGGCGAGATGCCGAGCAACAGGCCCATGGCGATCGCCAGCGGCGCGTTGACGAGGTTGTAGTACGACGTCTGCACGTTCGCCGGCGGGCCGAACATCCGCGTGATGAGCGGCGCGCTCATGCCGAGCGTGACGAGCAGGCACATGAGCATGAACACGAGCTGGCCGAGCCACAGGAACGATTCGCGCGAGAACGCGCCCAGCGGCTGCGGCGACTTCGGGATGTCGTTCAGCCGGAAGAGCAGCAGGCCGAACCCGCCGATCGCCGCCACGCCGATGAACGACAGCAGGAAGCCCGACAGGCCCAGGTTCGCGAACGAGTGCACCGAGAAGTCGGCGAGCACGCCGCTGCGCGTGAGGAACGACGCGTACAGCACCAGCACGTACGAGGTGATCGCGAGGAAGAAGTTCGTGCGCCGGAGCGACCCGGTCACGCGCTGGACGAGCAGGCCGTGCAGCAGCGCCGTGTTGCTGAGCCACGGGATGAGCGAGCCGTTCTCGACCGGGTCCCAGCCCCAGTAGCCGCCCCAGCCGAGCACCTTGTACGCCCACACGCCGCCCATGATGAAGCCGGTGGCCTGGATGGCGGTCGAGAACACGACCCACGGCAGCACGGGCTTGAGCCAGCCGTCGTAGTCCCGGCGGACGAGCGCCGCGCACGCGATCGCGAACGGCACCACGAACGACGAGAAGCCGGTGAACAACACCGGCGGATGGATCGTCATCCAGTAGTCCTGCAGCAGCGGGTTCAGGCCCACGCCGTCGGTGTAGTGCTGCGCGGCGCGCAGGAACGGCCCGCGCATCACCGTGACGAGGCCCAGCATGATCGCCGGCGCGTTCAGGAAGAGCATCGTCGGCGCCATCATCGGGTTCCGCCAGCGCAGCACGAACAGCCCGAGCGTCGTCGTGATGAACGCCCACAGCAGGAACGTGCCTTCCTGCCCGCCCCAGAACGCCGCGTACACGAAGCGCCGCGGCATCGCCATGGACGAGTAGTCGTGCACGTACTGGTACTGGAACTGGTGGTTGAAGAGGATCCACCACAGGAACACGGCGCTCGCCAGGAACGCCAGCCACTGGATGCCGTAGGACGTGCGCGCCGCCGGCTCCGCGCCGGGCCGGCCGATCGTGACGAGCAGCCAGGAGACGCCCGAAACGAGCGCGGCGACGAACGCCACCCAGGTCAGCACCTGGCCCGGGTTGAGCGTTCCCGTCTGCAGGAGCATGCCGCCGAGACCGACCGCCGGGACGAGGATCGCGGCGGCGGTGACGATCGAAGTGCGCTGCGCCGTCACGACGTCACGCCCTGCTTCGGCACGCCCTCGGGATGCTTCGCACCCTTCTCCGCCTCGGCCTGGTACTTCGACGGGCACTTCACGAGCAGCTGCGTCGCCTCGAAGTGATCGCCCTGGTACTGGCCGATGGCCACGATGCTCACCGCCTGGTCGAAGTTGCCCGGGATCACGCCGCGGTACACGACCGGCATCACGTCACCCTTCTGGTCCTTCAGGGAGAAGCGCAGGAACTGCTCCTCCTTCCTGAGGACGTAGTCCTTGCTCGCGAGCGTGCCGTTGACCTGCACCTGCCCGCTCGCCGCGCGCGCTTCGGCGAAGCCGATGTACGGCGTCATGGTCTGCTTGAAGCTGGTCACGCCGATCACGACGGCCGCCGCCAGCAGGCCCACCGCCAGGAGGACTTTCGTGTTCATCGCTTCTCCAGTTCCCGAACCCGCTTGTCGACGCGCAGGAGCCAGAAGAACAGCAGCCCCCACACGAGCAGCGAGACGCCCAACACGACGAAGTTGCGATCCATCGGCTCTATCCCTTCATGCGACCTGGGCGGCGCGTTCGAGGCGCGTCACCCGGACGCGCAACGACTGCAACCACACGTACAGCGCGGTGAACCCGCCCAGCATGGACAGGAAGCACCAGCGAATCATCGGGTCCATGTCCACCTTGCCCCGCGTGTTGATGATCGGGTCGGGATGGAGCGTGGCGTACATGCGCGGCACCACGAAGATCAGGAACGGCACCGCGACGAAAGCCGCGACCGAATAGATCGCGGACAACCGGGCCCGCTTCTCCTCGCCTTCGATGCTCCCCCTCAGGGCGAGGTAGGCGGTGTAGAGCAGCAGGATGAAGAAGATCGACGTCTCACGGGGGTCCCAGTTCCAGTAGGCCCCCCACATCGCCTTGGCCCACAGGGCGCCGCTCACGGTGGCGGCGATGCAGAACAGCAGCCCCAGTTCGGCGGCGGCCGCCGCCTGGTCGTCCGCGCGCAGGTCGCGCGTCACCAGGAAGCGGATGCTGTTCACCATGGACCAGCCGAGGGCGACCACGGTCAGCCACGCGGCGGGGATGTGGAAGTACAGGACCCGGGTGGTCTCCTCGAGCACGGGGACCAGCGGGGCCTTGAGGAGCGCGACGACCATCGTCACCGCGATCCACAGGAAAAGGAGCACGCGAAGGGCCATGGAACCGGTCAATCCTCCCAGAGGTGGTCGTACAGTAGCAGGCTCGCCGCGAGCAGCGCCACGGCGTAGGCCGCCAGCAGGCGCAGCGAGGATGCGACCGGATTCACGGCCCACATGTCGCGCGTTCCGGCCACCGCCGCGGCCAGCACGGGCAGCAGCAGCGGCAGCGAGACGCCCGCGAAGAGCGCGCCGCGACCGCGCGTTTGCGCGATCACCGCGCCGACCAGCGTGGACGAGGCCGCCAGCGACACCGTCCCCAGGCCCAGCACCGACAGGAACACGCCCCAGCGCACGGGCGGCGCGCCGGTCAGGATCATGAAAAGCGGCACGGTCACCGCCTCGACCACGAGCAGGAAGAGCAGGTTGAAGAGCAGCTTGCCGGTCGCGATCTCGGTCGGCGAGGCGACGAGCCGCAGCAGCAGCATCGTGCGGGCCTCGATCTCGCGCACGAACGCGTGGCTCATCGACGCGAGCGTCGCGAACAGCAGCACGATCCAGAAGAGCGCCGCGAGCAGGTCGGTGCGGTCCGTGAGGCGCCCCGCGGCGAAGCTCACCGCCGTCAGGCTGGCCACGGCGAAGAGCAGCGCCGCGTTCAGCCCGTAGCGCGTGCGCCACTCGCTGCGGCACTCCTTACGCAGGACGGTCCAGACCGCGGCCGCTGAGTTCGATCCGCTCACGGGCAAGCTGCATCTCCTGGGGGTCGTTGGTGGCGATCACGACGAGTCCGGCCGCGGCGTGCGCATGCACGAGCCGTTCCACGACCGCGCGGCCCTCGGCATCGAGATGGGACCCGGGCTCGTCCAGCATCAGGATCGGGGGGGCGTGGAGCACCGCAAACGCAAGGCGCAGGCGCTGCTTCATTCCCGATGAGAAGGCCGACACGAGGTCGGTCGCGCGCGGCTCGAGGCCCGTCTTTGCAAGCGCATCCTGAACCGCGGACTGCACGTTTGTCAGGCACCTCGCCTCGGCGGCGAACCGCAGGTTCTCCTCGGCTGTGAACTCTTCGTAAAAGGCCAGCTCGGGGGTCGCGAGGCCGACCCACTTCCGGCGTTCGCGCGGCGCGACCTCGCTCCCGCCCGCCTCGACGTGCGTCGTGCCGCGCGACGGCCGCAGCAGGCCCACGAGGATACGCAGCAGCGTGCTCTTGCCCGAGCCGTTCTCGCCCGTCACCGCGACCACGCCGGGCCCCGCGACGTCGAACGACACGGGCTGCAGCGCGAGCCGCGGCCCGTAGCGATGCGAGACCTGGTCGCCCCGGAGTCGCGCGGCCGGCGCGCTCAACCCTTGTCCCCCGCGAGCGTCTCGGTGTGCGCGGCGAGCAGCTTCACGATCTCGGGCAGGATCTTCGCCTTCACGTCCTCGCGCGTGCCCCGCATCTGCACGCCGGCGGCGTGCGGGTGGCCGCCGCCCCCGAAGCGCGAACACACGCCGTCGATCGTCACGTCGCCGGTCGAGCGCAGGGAGACCTTCACCTTGCCCGCCTCGACCTCGGAGAAGAGCGCCACGACCTCGACGCCGGCGATCGCGCGCGGCATGTCGACCAGGCCCTCGGTGTCGGCGCCGACCAGGCCGTGCTTCGCGAACTGTTCGGGCGTCGCCTCGACCACGACGAGCCGGCCGCCCTCGAGGACCTGCAGCGCGGCGAGCGCCTCGCCGAAGAAGCGCAGTCGCCCGGCGGGCGCGGTCGCGTGCACGCGGCTCGTGACGTCGGACGGGTCGACGCCCGCCTCGACGAGCGCCGCCGCCATGCGGTGGGCGCGCGCGTCGGTGTTCGAGTAGCGGAAGTTGCCCGTGTCGGTGAAGAGCCCGACGTAGAGCGCCTCGGCGGCGAGCAGGTCGGGCGCGACGCCCGCCTCGCCCAGCAGTTCGAAGACGAGGCTCGCGGTCGAGGCCAGCGCGGGCTCGACGACGTTCACCTGCCCGAAGCCCTCGTGCGTGACGTGGTGATCCACGATCGCGATCGCGATGGCGTGCCGGTCGAGGTGGCGCGACAGCCGGCCGATGCGCTGGCGGTTGCTCGTGTCGAGGACGACGAGGGCGTCGGCCTCGGCGAAGCGCTGCTCGCACAGCGCCTCGTCGTAGACCTCGATCGGGTCGTCGGCGGTCAGCCAGCCGAACGCGACCGGGGTCGGCGAGTCGTTGAGGATGCGCACCTGCCTGCCGCGCGCGCGCAGCCAGCGCGCCAGCGCGATCTCGCTGCCGATCGCGTCGCCGTCGGGATTCACGTGCGTCGTGAGCAGGAAGTTCCGGTGCTTGTCCAGGAACGCGTGCAGCGCCGCGCGGTCCGGCGTCGCGGCGTTCATCGCCCGCCCCCGTCCGGCAGCGCCAGCCCCGCGACGTCGCGCAGGAACCACGCGTGCAGGCGCGCATCGCCCGTCAGCTCGGGATGGAACGCGAGGGCGGCCGCGCGGCCCTGCCGCACGCCCACCGGCTCGCCGTCGAGCGTGGCCACGACCTCGACCCCGCGGCCGACGCGCGTCACGCGCGGCGCGCGGATGAACACGCCTTCGAACGGGGACTGCAGCGGCGCGACGCGCACCGGGGCGGTGAACGAGTGCACCTGCCGGCCCCACGCGTTGCGCTCGGCCGAGACGTCGATCACGCCGAGCGTCGGCGCGGGCAGCCGGTCGGCCCGCTTCGCGAGCAGGATGAGCCCCGCGCACGTGCCGAGGACCGGCTTCGCGCGCACGAAGCGCTCGACGCCGGCGCGCAGGCCCGTGGCGTCGAGGAGCCGCAGCATCGTGCTCGACTCGCCGCCGGGCACGATCAGCGCGTCGAGCCCCGCCAGGTGTTCGGGCAGCGACACGCGCACGGCCTCGGCGCCGATCCCGGCGAGCGCCTCGCGGTGGCGGGCGTAGTCGCCCTGCAGCGAGAGCAGCCCCACGCGCGGCGCGGCCGCCGGGCGGCGGCCGCGCGACGTCGCGGGCGACTTCGTGGACTTCGGGGCCTCACCAGCCACGGCGGGCAAGCAGCTCCTCCTCGGACAGCGTCTCGAGCGAGATGCCGCGCATCGCCTGCGGCAGGCCCTTGCTCACCTCGAGCAGCACGTCGGGCCGGTCCCAGTTCGCCACGGCCTGGACGATGGCCTTCGCCATGCGGCCCTGGTCGCGGCGCGCGTCCTTCGGCTTCGCCGGGTCGCCGACCTCGAAGATGCCCGAGCCCACGAACACCGCCTCGGCGCCGATCTTCATCATGAGCGCGGCGTCCGCGGGCGTGGCCACGCCGCCGGCCGCGAAGTTCGGGACGGGCAGCCTGCCCGTCTTCGCGACCTGCTGCACCAGCTCGAACGGCGCGCCGAGGCCCTTGGCCTCGGCCATCAGCTCGTCGGCGGTGAGCGTGGTCAGCTTCTTCATGTGCGAGACCACGGCGCGCATGTGGCGCACGGCCTCGACGACGTTGCCGGTGCCGGCCTCGCCCTTGGTGCGGATCATCGCGGCGCCCTCGCCGATGCGGCGCAGCGCCTCGCCCAGGTCCCGGCAGCCGCACACGAACGGCGCCTTGAAATCGTGCTTCCAGACGTGGTTCGCCTCGTCCGCCGGCGTGAGCACCTCGCTCTCGTCGATGAAGTCGATCTCGAGCGCCTCGAGGATCTGCGCCTCGACGATGTGCCCGATGCGGCACTTCGCCATGACCGGGATGTCCACGACCGACTGGATGCGCTCGATCATCGTCGGGTCGCTCATGCGCGCGACGCCGCCGTCCTTGCGGATCTTCGACGGGATGCGCTCGAGCGCCATGACCGCGGCCGCGCCCGCCTCCTGCGCGATCTCGGCCTGCTCGGCGTTGACGACGTCCATGATGACGCCGCCCTTCAGCATCTCGGCG
>CAZIXL010000085.1:6839-8785 GCA_964542885.1 uncultured bacterium | reverse complement strand
GCCGTCTACGCGATCGGCGAGGACGGCGGGCCGCCGTTCGGCCGCGGCGCGTACGGCGTGTACGCGACGAGCAACAGCAACGACGCGATCTTCGCCACCAGTGCCGGCTCCGGGCACGCGGGCGTCTCGGGGATCTCGTCCTCGTCGGGCGGCGAGGGCGGCTACTTCCGCAACGATGGCGGCGGCACCGCGCTCTACGCCGACGGCCTCGCGAAGGTGCGCACGCTGCAGATCCTGGGCGCCGACCTCGCCGAGAGCTTTCCGGTTCGCGAAGCCGGCGTGGAGCCCGGCACGGTCCTGATGATGGACGACGCGACGCCCGGCCAGCTGCGCGTCGCCGACGAAGCGTGCTCGCGGCGCGTGGCCGGCGTGGTCAGCGGTGCGAACGGGCTCGACCCCGCGGTCGTCTTCCAGGGCAGGGGCTTCGAGCAGCCGGGACACGCGGCGGTCGCGCTCACCGGCCGCGTGTGGGTGAAGTGCGACGCGACGTTCGGCGCGATCACGCCCGGGGACCAGCTCACCACCTCCTCGCACGCGGGCTACGCCATGCGCGTGGCCGACGGCGTGCGCGCCGACGGCGCCGTGCTCGGCAAGGCGATGAGCGCGCTGGGCACGGGCACCGGGTTCGTGCTGGTGCTCGTGAGCCTGCGGTGAGGGCCCCGGGCAGCGGTTCCCCGGGCCCGGCAGGCCCGCGTACGCGCCGGGGAGCGCTCGCGCTGGCGCTGTGCGCGTGCCTGGCGTTCGCGCCGGGCCGTGCCTCGGCCTTCGCGATCGCGGCGACCTACGACACGTCGATCACGAACCATCCGCAGGCCGCCAAGATCATCGCCACCATCTGGACCGCGATCGCGCAGTACCAGGCGCGCATCCTGGACCCGGTCACGGTGAACATCACGTTCCGCCGGATGTACGCGGGGCTGGGCGCCAGCAACACGCGCTACTTCACGTACCTCTATCCGACCTACCTGTCCGCGCTGCGCAGCGGCGCCTCGTCGCTGGACGATGCCGTCGCGCTGAGCCACCTGCCGCCGGGGCCGGCCAACGGCATCAACGGGGACAGCATCCGGGTCGTGAACTCGCTCGCGCACAAGTTCAACCTCGCGACGCCCCAGCAGGAACCGCGGTACGCCGTGTCGGTGATGTTGCCGGACCCGAACGATCCCGTGTCGCGGCGGTTCGACCGCGCGAGCGTCCTGCGCGCGGCGGTGGCCCCGGCGGTGCCCGCGGCGACCGAGGCCGTGGACGACGGCACGATCTCGCTCAACCTGGACCTCATGAACCTGACGACCGGGCCGACCCCCGCGGGCCAGTACGGGCTGCTCATGGTCGTCTCGCACGAGATCGACGAGGTGCTGGGTTCGGGCTCGATGCTGACCGGCGTCGCGAACGGCGATCCGGCGCCCACCAACACGATCCGCCCGCAGGACCTGTTCCGCTACGACGCGAACGGCGCGCGCAGTTTCACGACCAGCAACTCCACCCCCGATTCGGCGTGCTTCTCGCTCGACGGCGTGCACCTGCTGGTCCGCTACAACCAGCGCGCGGACGGCGACGCGTCGGACTGGTGGAGCAACGGCAACCTGGGCGCCCTGGTCCCGCGCGTGCAGGACGCGTTCGGCACGCGCGGCGTCGACCCGCCGCTCGGCGTCGAGTGGACCGTGCTCGACGCCGTCGGCTGGCGCCTGGCACCGCTCGCGACGTGGGTCGATTTCAACGGCACCAACCCGGTCCAGGCCGGCCTCTACGCGTTTCCGTACCACACGCTGGCCGGCGGCGTCGGCGGCACGCCCACGGGCGGGCTCATGCTGATCAAGGGCAACGGTTCGAGCGCCGAGAAGCCTACGCTCACGACGCCGATGACCCTCACCACGGTGGAAGGGCCGGTTACGATCGGGCAGTGAGCGCGGGGTGTCGCACACTGGGCCGGGGCGCGCCGAGCGGGTAGG
>CAZIXL010000085.1:0-6829 GCA_964542885.1 uncultured bacterium | reverse complement strand
ACACCCGGGGGGAGGGGCCGGCCCCCCGGGGGCCGGGCGCGGGGGGGGCCCCCCCGGGGGCGGGGGCCCGCCGCGGGGGCCGGCGCCCGCCGCCCGGGCCCGGTCGGAGGATCCTCCGTGTTCCTTCGCTCCGGGGGGCCGGACGCGGCCGCATCGCGCAGGCGCCCTTCGCGCCGCATCCGCGTCCTTCACTCTCGGACGGGAGGAGTCGCGGCATGAAGCGAGTGACCGGCATCGGCGGCGTGTTCTTCAAGGCGCAGGACCCGAAGGCGCTGGCGGAGTGGTACCGGAAGCACCTGGGCGTTCCCGTCGAGGAGTGGGGCGGCGCCTCGTTCCGCTGGGCCAGCGAGGACAATCCCTCGGGAACCGGGACGACCGTGTGGAACCCGTTCAAGCAGGACACGTCGTACTTCGGCCCGGGCGGCGCGAGCTTCATGGTCAACTACCGCGTGGCGGACCTGCACGCGCTGCTGGCGGCCCTGCGTGCGGAGGGCTGCCGCGTCGAGGACAGGGTCGACGAGTCGGAGTTCGGCAAGTTCGGCTGGGTGTTCGATCCCGAGGGCAACAAGGTCGAACTCTGGCAGCCGCCCGAAGGCCAGTAGGGCCCGGCGGCCGGACCGCGTGGGGGAGCGCGCGTCGGGGGGGGCGGCGGACATACCGACCGGTCGGTTTGACGGGCCGGCCGGGATCGGATAGGTTGCCGCGCATGCCGACCTCCACCCAGGACGACCTGATCTCCGCCGCCCGGCAGCTGATGCTGCGGCAGGGCTATGCCGCGACCGGCATCAACGACATCTGCCGCGAGGCCGGCGTCAGCAAGGGGGCGTTCTATCACTCGTTCCCGAGCAAGGAAGCTCTGGCCATCGAGGCGCTGCGGAGCTTCCACCGGCGCGGCATCGAGGAACTCGGGACGATCGACGTGAGCGACGTGCCGCCCGCCGACCGGCTGCCGCGGTTCGTCGAGCGGTTGTCCGGGCGCGCGGCGTTCCTGTGGGAGGACGGCTGCCTGGTGGGCACGCTCGCGATGGAGATGGCGGTCGAGAGCGACGAACTGCAGGGGCACGTTTCGCAACTGTTCGGCCAGCTCGCCACACTCGTGGCACGGCTCGCGGAGCCGTACGCGAAGTCGCTGCCGAAGCCGGCCCCCCGCGCGACCGCGATCGCCGAGGACCTCCTCGCGTTCATCGAGGGGACGATCGTGCTGTCGCGGGCCCACCGCGATCCCGCGCGCCTGCGCTCGGCGCTCGGGCGATACGCCTCGACGCTGCGGCGGATGCGCCGGCGCTGAAGTCCACACGAACCGGGTCCCCGCGGGACCGGAAGGGAGAATCCATGCGAGTCGCCGAACCTGTTCTCGAACATACCGACCGGTCGGTCACACTGCCCGAAAGCGGCCTGCGCCGTGCCGCGATCCTCGCGTACGGCGTGGGCGCCTACGCGATCGGCGTCGCGGCCCTCGTCGGGCTGATCCTCGTGAGCCTCGGCGTGCTCGGCTTCTCCGGCGGGCCCGTGCACCTGCAGAGCCCGCTGGCCGCCGGCCTGTTCGACCTCGGCCTGCTCGTCGCCTTCGCCGTCCAGCACAGCGTGATGGCGCGGCCGTCGTTCAAGCGCCGGTGGACCCGCATCATCCATCCGTCGATGGAACGCTCCACGTTCGTGCTCGCGACGGGGCTCGTGCTTCTGCCGATCCTGGCGCTGTGGCAGCCGATCCCCTCGCGCCTGTGGTCGTTCGACGCCGCGCCCGCGCGCGAGGTCGTGCTCGGCGTGGGACTGCTCGGCTGGGTGTACCTCTTCGCGGCCACGTTCGCGATCGACCACTTCGAGCTGTTCGGGCTCCAGCAGGTCTGGCGCGCCTTCCGCGGCCGGGCGCCGCGGCCGGTGCCGTTCCGCGAGCGGTGGATGTACCACATCGACCGCCACCCGATCATGACCGGCGTCCTCGTCGGCCTGTGGGCGACTCCGGTCATGACGGTGGGGCACCTGCTGCTCAGCGCCGGGCTCTCGGCCTACGTCGTCGTCGGCGTCTACTTCGAGGAGCGCACGCTCCGGCGCATGTGGGGCGACCGGTACGCGGATTACGCGCGGCGCGTGCCGACGATCGTCCCCACCTTCGGCGGCCGCGGCGCTCGGGAGCGGGGAGGGGCGCGATGAGCACCTTCGCATCGTCGATCCAGGTCGCCGCGCCGGTGACGCGCGTCTGGTCGGTGCTCGCCGACGTCACGCGCTGGCCCGAGTGGACCTCGACCGTCACCTCGATCGAAGCGCTCGGTGCGCCGGCCCTCGCGCTCGGCTCGCGCTACCGGATGGTCCAGCCCGGCCTGCGGCCCGCGGTCTGGACCGTGGTCGCGCTCGATCCGTTGCGCTCGTTCACGTGGGAGATGCGCTCGCCCGGTGTGCGCGCGATCGCGGGTCACATCCTGTCGCCGGCCGCCGACGGGACGATTCGCGTCGACCTGGACGTGCGCTTCTCCGGGCCGATGTCGGCGCTCGTCAGCGGGCTCTTCGGGCGGCTGACCGGCGAGTACGTGGCCCGCGAGGCGGCGTCGCTCAAGCGCTGGTGCGAGACCGCGCGGTGACGTGCGGTCCCCGCTCCGCGTGCCGAGCGCGAGAAGCGGAGGCACCACTTTCGGCGAGGCGGCGCGTCGTGGATTCGCGGTGGCGAGCGCCCCGCGCGAAATGCACGGAGTTTCGCGGGATGCCCGCACGCGCGGAGCGATTTCGGTGAAGGCACGGTCAGGGATCGGGATTCGCGGGGGCCACTCGATCGTCGCCTGATAGGATCACCACGCTCGTGCCGCCGGGCCCGGTCTTCGCTTCTCCATCGTGCGATCGCTCGAAAGGACGACCTTGAAACCCACGCTCCTCCACCGCGCCAGCGCCCGGGTGATGCCCTTCCTGTTCGTGCTCGTGTTCGCCCTCCCCGCGGTCGCCTTCGGCGCGACGCCGCGCGCCGCGACCTCGCCGAACCTCGCGCCGGACGAACGCGCGGCACTCGAGAAGGCGGCGGGGGACCACTCGCTCACGGACTGGCAGCGGGCGACCATGCGGGACCTGGCGCGCGGCGGCGCGCGGCCCGAGGCCGTCGCCGGTGCGCCGGGAGCCGGATCGCTCGCGCGGCTCCCGGGCGCGGCCGCGATCGCGCGGACCGAGATGGACACGCTGCCGCCCGTGCGCGACAACACGACCGCGATCTACGACCCCGTGCGCCAGCGCATGATCGTGTTCGGCGGCTGGAACGGGGCCGTCAACCTGGGCGACGTATGGGCGCTCTCGCTCACGGGGGCGCCGCACTGGACGCAACTCGCGACCGCCGGCACGGCGCCGCACGCGCGGCGGTGGCACACCGCCATCTACGATCCCGTGCGCGACCGGATGATCGTGTTCGCCGGGTTCGACGGCGACCTCTACCTGAACGACGTGTGGGCGCTGACGCTGTCGGGAACGCCCACCTGGTCGGAACTCGCGACCGCCGGAACGCCGCCCTCGCCGCGTTACCGCCAGAGCGCGATCTACGACCCGGTCCGCGACCGCATGGTGATCTTCGGTGGCTGGTTCTCGGGCGACGGCTACAACGACACCTGGGCGCTGTCGCTGTCGGGCACGCCGACCTGGAGTGAGCTGGTGCCCGACGGCACGCCGCCCAGCCGGCGCATCTCGCACACCGCGATCTACGATCCCGTGCGGGACCGCATGATCGTCTTCGGCGGCATCGACGACGTGCTGCGCAACGACGTCTGGTCGCTCTCCTTCGCGGACACGCTGGCCTGGACCGAACTCACGCCCGCCGGGACGCCGCCGCTCGAGCGTTACATCCACACGGCCGTCTACGACCCGACGCGCGACCGCATGCTGGTGTTCGGTGGCTTCGACGTGGCCGGCTACGCCAACGACACCTGGGCGCTGTCCCTCGCCGGTTCGACCGCGTGGACCGAGCTGCAGCCGGGAGACCCGCTGCCCAACGGCCGGCAGGGGCACGCGGCCGTCTACGACTCGACCGGCGACCGGATGGTGGTCTTCGGCGGCTTCGGCAGCTACGGCTTCTACAACGACGCGTGGGGCCTGTCCCTCGCCGACCCGGTCGCCTGGACGCCGCTCTCGCTGCCCGATTCGGCGGCGCTCAACGTGACCGCCACGAACGGCACCGTGACGCCCGACCCGGCGTCGGCCGACGGCCACTACGCGTACGGCTCCGCCGTCCTGCTGACGGCGACGCCGGATGCCGGCTACCGCTTCGCGTCCTGGACCGGCGACGCTTCGGCGACGACCGACACGGTCACCGTGCGGATGGACGGCGACCGCAACGTGACCGCCAACTTCGAGCCCGACTCCGTCACGCTGACCGTGACCGCCACGCACGGCACCGTGGACGCGACGCCTGCTTCAACGGACGGGCGTTACGCGTTCGGGACCGCGGTGCTGCTGACCGCGACGCCGGACTCGGGCCACCACTTCGTGGACTTCAGCGGCGACGTCGCCGCGACGAGCGACACGGTCACGGTGCTGATGGACGGCGACAAGTCGGTCACCGCGAGCTTCGGCGCCGACTCGGTCACGCTGACCGTGACCGCCACGCACGGCACCGTGGACGCGACCCCCGCCGCGGCGGACGGCCGCTACGCGTTCGGGACGGTCGTACTGCTCACCGCGCAGCCGGACACGGGCTATCGGTTCGTGGGCTACACCGGCGACGTGGTCGCCACCACCGACACGGCGAGCGTGGTCATGACGGGCGACAAGGTCGTGACCGCCAGCTTCGGCCCCGACTCGGTCACGCTGACCGTCAACGCCATGCACGGCTCGGTCGGCCAGTCGCCATTGCCGACCGACGGCCGCTACGCGTACGGGACGGCGGTTCTGCTGACGGCCACGCCGGACGCGGGCTACCACTTCGTGGACTTCACGGGCGACGCGACGGCCTCGACCGACACGGTCACCGTGGTGATGGCGGGGGACAAGGTCGTCACGGCGGACTTCCAGCCCACGCTGGGCGTGGAGGGGGGCAACGGTCCGACCGTCACGCTGCTCATGCCGGCGATGCCGAACCCGTTCCGCGGCTCGGCCACGATGGAGTTCACGGTCGCGCGCGGCAGCGACGTGGACCTGTCGGTCTTCTCGGTGGACGGGCGCCACGTGCGCACGCTGGTCCACGACCATCGCGAACCCGGTGACTACCGGCTCGCGTGGGACGGCCGCGACGACGACGGCCGGACGGTGTCCTCGGGCGTCTACTACGAGCGCCTCGTCACGGCGGAAGCGCCGCAGACGCGGGTGATCACCTACCTGAGGTAGATCGGACTCGGCGCCGGGACCAGGCCCTACACGGACAGGTCCGGCGCCCCTTCGAGCACCCGCAGCTCCAGGCTCGGGTGCTCGCCGGGCTTCCAGAGCCGGGCCCGCTGCGACACGCGATACCGGAGCGGACCGCCGTCCGGTGCGGGGTTGCGCACGATCGGGCGTTCGATGCACACGAACTCCGTCTCGAGCACGTCGGGAGCCACCCGGACGGTGGCGTAGCCGTGGCCGCCGACGTCGACGAACGACAGGTGCGGCGACAGGTCGGGGTTGGAGAGCGCCCGCGCTTTCGCGAGGTCGCCCGAGCTCGCGTATTCGAGCGCCGAGCGCACGCCGTGCCGGATCATCATGTTGATCGTCGGCTCGGGCTTCGTCACGCCTGGCCGGTCGGCGAGGTACATGCCGCGCAGCGGCACGTCCTTCGCCAGCCGATGCTCGGCGGATTCGAGCAGGCCCGGCGCCGAGATCGAGCCGGTGACGAACTCGACGCCCACCGGGTCGAACGGTTTCGGCGGCAGCGACCGCGATGGCCGCCCGCTCCAGAAGGCGTGGCGATCGCCCGCGACGATCGCGAACCCGGTGATGCCCGCCTCCCGGACCGCGTCGTAGATCTCGTTGCGCTCGGTCATCAGCAGGCTCCAGTCGCCGCCACCCAGGCTGGCGAAACCCGCTCCGCCCCAGGGCGGCGATCCGGGCGGGAGGTTCTGCGGATCCGCGCGCTCCGCGAGCGTCGCGAGCGAGCTGCCCCAGATCTTCCAGGGCGCGCGCGAGGCCTTGAGCCGGGCGAGGAACCACGCCTTCTGCTCCATACCGAGCATCGACGGGGCGGGCTGCTCACGGCGCGAGTTGTGGATCTCCTTCCCGGCGAACCGGATCGTCGCCGGCGCGTGCCCGCCGTCATAGGTCTGGCCGGCGTCCAGGATCTCGAGGACTTCTTCGGGGACGAAGTAGGGGAAGTTCTTGTCGAAGAACTGGTCTGCTTCGGGAACGTCGGTCGCGTCGGGCGACCGGTAGCTGCGCTGATCGGTGATGAACAGCTCGAGGTTGGCGCCGTACCGCGTCGCGCGATAGGCCTGAAGACTGGCGATCGCCGCCAGGTTGTTCTTCTCCTGCCCGAGTCCGTGGGCGTCGTAGGTCGTGACCGGCGTGTCGACGACGTGCGGCGGATCGAAGGTCTCGAGCGACGGCCCGCTCGGCTTCTGGACGCGAGCCGGCTGGAACTCCCACCACGCCTGGTTGGCCGCCACCTTCCGGGTCTGCGCGGGCCGGACCTGGCCGCCGAACACCTGCAGCCCCTGGTAGCCCTGCCACGAGTATTCGTGGTTGTCCCAGATGCAGACGAAGGGCCACCGCGCGCGGGCGTCCTGGATGTCCGGATCGTGCAGGTACCCGCGGTACACCGCGCGGTAGTCGTCGACGGTCGTCGGGACGTGGAAGTCGCTGATCTTCTCGCCGTGCGGATACCGAACCACTTCGTAGATCGTGCGATCGTAGTAGCCCTGCGGGCGGTCCTCCGGGTACCAGACCATCTCGTAGA
>CAZIXL010000084.1:0-8835 GCA_964542885.1 uncultured bacterium | reverse complement strand
CCGATCACATGGACACGCCCGCGTTCGCCGCCGGTGTCGCGCGCCTGCTCGCGCTCGAGCCCGCCGGCGCGGTGGCGGCCATGTGCGCCGAGGCGCGCCCCGGGGAATGCCATCGCGCGCTGCTGTCCGACGCGCTCGTCTCGCAGGGCGTCGCCGTCGAGCACCTGCTGGACGCCGCGACGCGCGCGCCACACGTGCGTCACCCGCTGGCGCGACTCGACGGCGGGCGGCTCGTGTACGCGGGCGCCCAGGAGCGGCTCGGGCTCTGAGCGGTCGCCACCGCCCGCCGCGCCGTCCGCGCGATGTCACGACCCCGAGGCCCCGCCGCACCGCGGCATGGGCGCCGGCATCGGAGGGGTCGAGCCGACGACGGCGACGGCAGTCGACCGTCAAGTTCGCGGCCCCGATTCCCGATAAGTTCAAGGTGGGAGCCGGGATCTTGGATGGCACACGCCGTGCTTGCCACCTCGGGACCTGCTTGC
This sequence comes from uncultured bacterium, assembly GCA_964542885.1. Taxonomy (GTDB): domain Bacteria; phylum Eisenbacteria; class RBG-16-71-46; order RBG-16-71-46; family RBG-16-71-46; genus CAIXRL01. The sequence continues at coordinate 8,353 of CAZIXL010000084.1, read as the reverse complement.
TAGCGTGGCCTCGAACGCAAGGAGCGGCGTAGCGTCCCCGCCGGACGCAGACCGGAAACCCCATGAACGAACGCCTTCGAAAGTCCCGCCCCCTGGCCACGGCGCTGCTGGCCATGGTCCTGGCCGTGCTCGGCACGGCGGGTTGCAATCGGCTTCCGAAGGCGAGCGTCGTGGGCACGAGCGGCGAGATGCCCGACCAGGAGGTCACGGACTTCGTGCTGACCGAGACGGATGCGGGCCATCCCCAGTGGACGCTCTACGCGAAGTACGCGGCGACCTACACGGCGCGCAACGTCGTCGTGGCGCGCGACATCCGCGTGGACTTCTTCGACGAGGAAGGCAAGCGCTCCTCCGAGTTGAACGCGCGGGAGGGCGAGATCCAGCAGCTCACGCGCGACATGACCGCCCGGGGCAACGTGGTGCTGACGACCACCGAGGGCACGCGCATGACGACCGAGGAACTGCACTTCAGCAACGGCCAGCAGCTCATCACCTCGGACCGCCGGGTGCGGGTCGAGCGGGACGGCGACGCCCTCACGGGCGTCGGCTTCTCGAGCGATCCCCAGCTGAAGCACTTCGAATTCCGCTCCAGCGTGAACGCCACGGTTCGCAGCAAGTCGGGCGCGCTCATCGAGTCGCGGTCCGAGCCGAAGCCGGGCAAGCCGTGAGCGCCACTTCGCCGCCCGCCGACCGCCTCGCGCCGGTGCCGCCCGCCGACTGTTCCGTGGCCACCGATGGATTGTGCGCCGTGGGGCTCGAGCGCTACTACGGTCGCTGGCGCGTCGTGACCGACGTCTCGCTGCGCGTGCGCCGCGGCGAGGTCGTGGGCCTGCTGGGCCCGAACGGGGCCGGCAAGTCCACCACGTTCCACATGATCGTCGGGCTGCTCGCGCCGAACGCCGGCAGCATCACGCTCGACGGGCGCGACATCACGAACGAGCCCGTGTACCGGCGCGCCCGGCTCGGCCTGGGCTACCTCGCGCAGGAGCCGAGCATCTTCCGCCGGCTCACCGTGCGCGAAAACGTGCTGGCCGTGCTCGAGACCATGAAGCTCACGAAGGACGAGCGCGAGGAGCGGCTGAAGGGCCTGCTCGACGACCTGAACCTCACGCACCTCGCGGACCGGCACGCCCACAAGCTGTCGGGCGGCGAGCGCCGGCGCGTCGAGATCACGCGCGCACTCGCGCGGCAACCGTCCTTCATGCTGCTCGACGAGCCGTTCGTGGGCATCGACCCGATCGCGGTCGAGGAGATCCAGGAGATCATCCACCGGTTGCGCGATCGCGGTCTCGGCGTGCTCATCACCGACCACAACGTCCGCGTGACGCTCAACACCACGGATCGCTCGTACATCATGTTCGACGGCCGGATCCAGCTGGCGGGCTCCCCGCAGGAACTCGCGGACAACCCGCTCGCCCGGCAGTACTATCTCGGCGAAGGCTTCACCCTCTAGGGACGGTTCCCCATGGAAATGAAGCACTCCCTGCACCTGCAGCAGAAGCAGTCGCTCATCATGACGCCGCGGCTGCAGCAGGCGCTCAAGCTCCTCCAGGTGCCCACGCTCGAGCTCCAGCAGATCCTCAAGCAGGAGGTTCTCCAGAACCCGCTGCTCGAGGAGGTGGACGAGGTGACCGAGCAGGAGGACATCGAGAAGGAGAACTCCGCCGACGAGCAGAACAACGAGGAGGCCGAGGAGCCCGGGGAGGAGGACGCGATCGACTGGTCCGAGTACATGCAGGACGGGCTCGACCGCACGTACGTCCCCCAGAGCGAGACGAGCGTCGAGTTCCTCGAGAAGGTGCCGGTCACGCGCACGACGCTGGCCGAGAGCCTGCTCGAGCAGCTCCATTTCCTGAACCTGCCCGGCGAGCAGATGGGCATCGCCGAGTTCCTGGTGGGCTCGCTCGACGAGCGCGGCTGGCTCGTGACGCCCATGGACGAGATCGTCGATTCGCTCAAGCGCCCCCAGGAAGACATCGAGCGGGTGCTCGCCGTGGTGCAGGCGCTCGAGCCCGCCGGCGTCGGCGCCCGCGACCTGCGCGAGTGCCTGCTGATCCAGCTCGACGCGCGCGGTGACCGGGACACGCTGCCGTGGAGCCTGATCCACGACCACTTCGATCACCTCGTGAACCGCCGCTTTCCCGAGATCGCGCGCCTGATGAAGGTGACGGTCGAGGAGGTGCAGGCCGCCGCCGACGAGATCGCGACGCTCAACCCGCGGCCCGGTACGGCCGTCTCGGCCGACGACCCGAAGTACGTGACGCCCGACCTGCTCGTGGAGCGCGTGGACGAGGAATACCTGGTCATGCTGAACGACCGGAACGTGCCGCGCCTGCGCATCTCGTCGGCCTACGAGACCGTGATCCGCGAGAAGCGCAAGCCCGACGCCACGGCCCAGGAGAAGCAGACCCGCGACTACATCCAGGGCAAGCTCGCCTCGGCCAAGTGGCTCATCCAGACGATCGAGCAGCGCCGCCGCACGATGATCAAGGTCATGAACTGCATCGTCCGCGAGCAGCGCGAGTTCTTCGACAAGGGCATCCAGTTCCTGCGGCCCCTCACGCTGGCGCAGGTCGCGCGCCAGATCGACATGCACGAGTCCACGGTCAGCCGCGTGTGCAGCGGCAAGTACGTGCAGACCCCCCGCGGCGTGTTCGAGCTCAAGTTCTTCTTCTCGAGCGGGCTCGAGACCGACGACGGGGAGGACGTGTCGGCGCGCACGGCCAAGGACATCATCAAGACGCTCATCGACGAGGAGGACAAGAAGGACCCGCTGTCCGACCAGCGCATCGCGGAGCTGCTCCACGAGCGCGGGCTGCGGATCGCCCGGCGCACGGTGGCCAAGTACCGCGAACAATTGAGCATCCTGCCGGCGCGGTTCCGCCGGCGGGTGGCCTGAAGCGAAGACGCTTCCGACGTCGCATCCATCCGAAAGAAGGAGGAGCGCCGTGCAGATCAGCCTCACCGCACGCCACTTCGAGGTGACTTCCGGACTTCGCCAGTTCACGACCCAGCGCCTCGAGAAGATGCAGAAGTTCGCGACCGACATCCACGGCATCCACGTGGTGGTCGTGCAGGAGAAGTCCCGCTACGAGGCCGAGATCACGATGAACCTCAACGGCAGCAGCCTGGTCTGCACCGAGACCCACGCCGAGCCCGGGGCCGCGATCGAACGCGCCGCCGACCGGCTCGAGCAGCAGCTGCGCCGCCTGAAGGACCGCCGGACCGACCACAAGGCGCGCAAGGTCGGCGCCCCCGAATCGGCGAACGGGGCGGACGAGTCCGGCGACGAACCCGCCGACGAGGACTGAGCCACCCGTGAAGACGCTCGGCGTCGCACGCCTCTTCGAGGACCAGCGCGAGGACCTGCAGCTGGAACAGCTGACCGAGTCGCTCGCCTCGAAGTGCGAGATCACCGTCAGCGACATCAACCGGCCCGGCATGGCGCTCATGGGGTTCATGGAGAACTTCCTGCCCGAGCGCATCCAGATCATCGCCCAGACCGAACTGACCTACCTCGCCACGCTCTCGCCCGGGGCGGTCCGCGAGGCGCTGGACCGGTTCTTCTCGTTCACGATGCCGCTGGTGGTGATCTGCAAGGAACTGCAGGTGCCGCCCTACCTCGTGCAGCGGGCGAACGAGGTCGGCGTGCCGGTGCTGCGCACGCCGCAGAGCACCACGCCGTTCATCCACTCGCTCACGAGCTACCTCGACCACATGTTCGCGCCGTCGGTGAGCGTGCACGGGTCGCTCGTGGACGTGTACGGCTGCGGCCTGCTCTTCACCGGCCGCAGCGCGATCGGCAAGTCCGAGACCGCTCTCGACCTGGTCGAGCGCGGGCACCGGCTCGTCGCCGACGACATCGTGACCATCACGAAGCGTCACGGCGACCTGCTGATCGGGACCGGCAACCAGCTCCTGCGCCACCACATGGAGATTCGCGGGCTGGGCATCATCGACGTGCAGAGCATCTTCGGGATCCGCTCGATCCGCCTGCAGAAGCGCGTCGAGGTCGAGGTCAACCTGCGCGAGTGGTCCGACGACGAGGACTACGAGCGCATCGGGCTCGACGAGCGCAAGACCGAGATCCTGGGCATCAAGATCCCGCTGGTGCAGGTGCCGATCACGCCGGGCAAGAACATCACCGTCATCGCCGAGGTGATCGCGCTGCACTACCTGGTGAAGGTCGTGGGCGGGTTCTCGCCGGCCGAGCGGCTCAACCAGCACATGCTCGAGGTCATGAAGCGCAAGAGCGCGGCCCGGGCGTGGGTGCGGGAGGACACGGAGTGAGCACGTCCGCGGGGGATCCGGTCCCGGCCGGCACGCGGCCCGCCGGCACGCGGGTGCCGGCGCTGCTCGTGATGCACGCCGGGCTCGCCGAGGCGCTGCTGCGCGCGGCGGCGCGCGTGTACGGGCCCGTCGAGGACGTCGAGGTGCTCTCGAACGAGGGCCTCTCGCGTGACGACCTGCAGGCCCGCATCGTCGCGATCGCGGGCCGCTGGCCGCGCGGCGGCATCGTGCTGACCGACTTCTGGGGCGGTTCCTGCCACACGAGCGGCATGGCGGCCGCCGGCGACTGCCGGGGCATGGTGATCCTGACCGGCACCAACCTGCCGCTGCTGCTCGACTACCTGCACAACCGCGACGGGTACGACGCGGTCGCACTGGGCGAGCGCCTGCAGCAGAAGGGGCGCGACAGCATCCGCGTGCAGCGCGGCCCCGCGGCATGAGCTGGCTGCTCCACCGCATCGACGACCGCCTGATCCACGGGCAGGTGCTCGTGGCCTGGGGCGCGCGGCTCTCGCCGCAGCGGCTGTGGCTCGGCGACGACCCGGTCGCCGCCAGCGCGTGGGCGCGGCAGGGGTACGAGGAGGCCGCGCCCGGCAGCGAGGTGCACGTCGTGTCGGTCAGCGAGGCCGCCGCGGCGTGGGCCGGCGAAGCGGCCGCGGCCGGCGGCGCGTTCCTCGTCGTGCGCGACCTGGCCACCGCCCGGCGGCTGGTCGAATCGGGCGCCAGCGTGGGCGAGTTCAACGTGGGCGGGCTGCACTACGCGCCCGGCAAGTCGAAGGTCGCCGAGTACGTGTACCTCGACGACGCCGACCGTGCCGACGCCCGCGCGCTGCTCGGGCGCGGCGTCGCGCTCGACGTGCGCGACGTGCCGGCGTCGCCGCGCCACGGCCTGCAGGACCTGGACCCCGGGGTCCGCCCGTGATCGAACGCATCGCGATGACCGCGCTGCTCGGCGGGGTCGCCACGCTCGACGCCACCCCGGTGGCGCAGACGCTGCTCTCGCAGCCGCTCGTCACCTCGGCGCTGCTCGGCTGGCTGTGGGGCGACTGGGTCACCGCGCTCGCGGTGGGTGTCGTGCTGCAGATCCTGGCCGCGAGCACGCTGCCGATCGGCGCGCGCACGCCCGAGGACTACGCCTCCGGCGGTGTGGTGGGGACGGGCGTCGCGCTGCTGCTGGCACCGCACAACGGCCTGCAGCCCTGGCGCGAGTCCGCGCAGCTGGTGGGCGTGCTCACCGGCCTGCTCGCCGCGACGGCCGGCGTGCCGCTCGTGCGCTGGCAGCGCCGCCGCAACGAGGGCCTGGCGCGCTGGTGCGAGCAGGAACTGCGCGCCGGCCGCGAGAACGCGCCCGCCATCGCGAACGCCGCCGGCGTGGCGATGGCGTTCGGCATCGGCGTCGCGTTCTGCGCGGTGTGGATCGCCGTCGCCGGGCTGCTGCTGCGCGGGCCCGTCGAGAACGAGTCGCTGCGCCTCTCGCGCGCGTGGACGCTGGCGCAGCCGCTGTGGATGGGCTTCGGGCTCGCGCAGCTCCTGCACGCGTTCGTCCAGCGCCGGCTCACGCGCGCCGGCGTGTTCGCCGCCGCCATGGTCGGCGCGTGGCTCACGCTCGTCATGGGGACGCCGTGAGCGGGCGCCTGGGACCGGGCGTGCTGTGGCGCATCGCCCTGCGCGCGAACCTGCTGCAGGCGACCTGGAACTTCGAGCGCCAGCAGGGGGTGGGCTGGGCGTACGCGCTCCAGCCGGCGCTGCGCGCGCTCTATCCGGACGCGGCCGAGCGGCGCGAACGGCTCGCCGAGCACACCGCCTACTTCAACACGCAGCCGACGCTGGCCTCGCTGGCGCTGGGCGCCGTGGCGCAACTCGAGGAGCAGCGCGCCGAGGGCCGCGGGCCCGACGCCGCCGGCATGGCGCGCGTGAAGGCCGCCCTCGGCTCGACGCTCGCCGCCCTCGGCGACCGCTTGTTCTGGTTCTCGCTGCGTCCGTTCGCCGCCGTGCTCGGTGTGCTCGTGGCGCTCGCGCGTCCCGAGACGGCGTGGGGCGCCGCCGCGTTGTGGCTGACCTACGCCTCCGTGCACCTGGGCGTTCGCGTCGCGGGCGTGGGCGTGGGCTACCGGCGCGGTCCGGCCGTGCTCGCCGGCCCGCTGCGCGCCTGGCTCGAGTCGGCCGTGGTGGTGCTGGCCTACGCGGGCTGCATCGTCATCGGCGTCGCGGTCGCGTGGGCGCTGGCCCCGGGAGGCGCCCCGCGGCCGATCGCGGTACAGTCGGCGCTCGCTGGTGGCCTGGGATTGGGTCTCCTATCCGCACAGAAGGCACGGCCGTCGCCCACGCAATGGGCCCTCGGCATCGGCGTGCTGGTCGTGGCAGCCGCCTGGCTGCACCGTTTCTAGGCTCAGGAGGAGCGCTTGGCGGACCTGCAGCTCGTCATCCGGAACCAGCTCGGCCTTCACGCGCGCGCCTGCGCGCTGTTCGTGAAGACGGCCTCGAAATACCGCTCCGAGATCTTCGTGTCGCGCGACGACCTCGAGGTGAACGGCAAGAGCATCATGGGCGTCATGATGCTGGCCGCCGAGGAGGGCGCCACGATCACCGTGCGCGCCGCGGGACCCGACGAACAGGACGCGCTCGAGGCCATCCGCGTGCTGGTGGACGGCAAGTTCGGGGGCGAGCCATGAAACTGGGCGGCATCCCGGCCTCGCCCGGGCTCGCGCTCGGCCCGGTCTTCCGGTTCGAACGCGAGGAACTGGCCGTGCGCGAGTCCTCGATCGCGCCCGGCGACGTGCATCGCGCCCTGGAGCGCTTCCACGAGGCGCTCGCCGTGGCGCGCCGCGACCTGGTCGCGATCCGCGACGGCATCGCCGCCGAGCTGGGTGAGCACGACGCGCGCATCTACGAGGCGCACCTGATGATCCTCGACGATCCCGACCTGCTCGAGACCGTCGAGAAGGGCGTGCGCGAGATGCTGCTCGAGCCCGCCTACGTCTTCCGCGCCTACATGTCGCGCGTCGCGACCGAGCTGGGCAAGCTCGAGGACGAGTACCTGCGCGACCGCCGCGCCGACATCGTCGACGTCGAGCGCCGCGTGCTGCGCGAACTGCTGGGTTCCGGGACGCGCGAGATCGAGGGCCTGGACTACCCGGCGATCGTCTTCGCGCACGACCTGGGCCCGAGCGAGGTGGCCATGCTGCCGCGCGACCGGGTGCTGGCGTTCGTGCTCGAGGTCGGCGGGCGCACTTCGCACGGCGCGATCGTGGCGCGCGGACGCGGCATCCCCGCGGTGGTGAGCGTGCGCGACGCGATGCTGCGCGCGAAGGACGGCGACTCGGCGGCCGTGGACGGCTTCGAGGGCCTGATCGAGGTCAATCCCGACGAGAGCCAGCGCGGTGAGTTCACCGCGCGCGTCGAGCGGCTCCTGCGCAAGACCCAGGCCCTGGCCGAACTGCGCGCCGAGCCGTGCGTGACGCGCGACGGACGGCTGATCGAGCTCGGTGCGAACCTCGAGCTGCCCGAGGACGTCGACGGCGCCGTGCAGTCCGGGGCGCAGACGATCGGGCTCTTCCGGACCGAGTTCTTCTACATGAACCGCGTGGACCTGCCGGGCGAGGAGGAGCAGTACCGGGCCTACCGTCGCGTGACCGAGGCCATGCAGGGCAAGCCGGTCCTGTTCCGCACCATGGACCTGGGTGGCGACAAGGTCGCCTCGTACCTGGGCATGACGCACGAGACGAACCCGTTCCTGGGCCTGCGCGGCATCCGGCTCGCGCTCTCGAGCCCCGAGATGTTCCGCACCCAGATCCGCGCCATCTACCGCGCCAGCGCGCACGGCAAGGTGCGCATGATGTTCCCCATGGTCTCCAGCGTCGACGAGCTGCTGCGCGCCCTGTCGCTACGCGACTCGGCGATCGAGGGGCTGAGGCGCGACGGCGTGCCGTTCGACCCCGAGGTCGAGACCGGCATCATGATCGAGACCCCGAGCGCCGTGTGGATGGCCGACGCGCTCGCGAAGCACGCCCAGTTCTTCTCGATCGGCTCGAACGACCTCATCCAGTACACGCTCGCCATGGAC
>CAZIXL010000083.1:0-8976 GCA_964542885.1 uncultured bacterium | reverse complement strand
GGGCAATCGTCACGTGCGGGATCCTTCGGGACGTTCGACCACGGTTCGGATCGTGGCGGGCTCGGTGCGGCCGGGTGCCGAGGCGACGAAGGTGCGGTGCAGGACCTGCGTGGAGAGTACCCCGACCAGGGCCATGTTGTCGGCATTCGAGAACTGGGACTCCAGCCGCCGTTCCCGCAACTTGGTCCCGAACCGCGCGACCAGGCCGGGGTCGAACACCCCCGCGGCCGCCACTGCGCGCTCCGACAACGCCTCGTCGATCCAGCCGGGCCGGTCCTCGCCCACGAACGAGAGGGCGTCCGGCGCGCGGTAGGGCTGTTTCTTCCGCTCCAGGATCTCCGCGGGCACGAGGCCGCGGGCGGCCCGCTTGAGGACGGCCTTTTCGTCGAGCCCGGCCAGCTTGTGGCGGTCGGGGAGCCCGTTCGCGAGGGCGATGACGTCCTTGTCGAGGAACGGGAAACGGCCCTCGACGGAGTTCGCCATGAGCATGCGGTCGCCCTGGGACGACAGCAGGTACGCCCAGAGGAGCGTGCGCACCTCCAGGTACTGGTCCTGCGCGAGGGCCGTCCAGCGCCCGAACTCGGGGGGCAGTTTCGCCGCCAGCTCCGCGGCCGGGTCCCGGCCCTGCAGGGCGTCGCGGACGGCGGGCGAGAGGAAGCGCTGCAGCGCCGCCGCGGTGCGCCAGCGGGTGCCGTGGCCGAAGCCGGGCGCCCGCCACGCGGCCAGGTCCTGCCCGAAGAACTGCCGGGCCATCGCGGCCTGCGCGACCGGCGAGCGCGCGAGGTAGGGATAGAGCCGCTCGAGCAGTCGCGGCCGGGCCATGGAGCCGGGCTGGCGGGCCCAGAAGCGCCGCACGCGCGCTTCGCGGAAGAGGTCGTAGCCCGCGAACATCTCGTCGGCGCCCTCGCCGGTGAGCACGACCTTGATGCCGTTCTCGCGCACGAGCCGCGAGAGCAGGAAGAGCGGGGCGGGGGCGGTGCGCAGCACGGGCCGCTCCGTGTGGGCGATCACCTCGGGGAACACGCGCGCGATGTCGGCCCGCGAGACGACGACCTCGTGGTGGCGCGTACCGAGCCGCTCGACCATCGTCCGCTGGAACGCCGTCTCGTCGTACTCCGCGTCCTCGAAGCGCAGCGAGAACGTCTGGAACGTCTCGCCGGTCGCGCGCCGGGCGAGCGCGGCGACGAACGAGCTGTCGATCCCGCCCGAGAGGTAGCTGCCGACGGGCACGTCGGAGCGCAGCATGCGCAGCCGCGTGGCCTCCTCGAGCGCGGCGCGCACGGCCTCGGCCGCGTCGTCGAGCGATCCGGCGAACTCCCCGCGGCGGGCTTCGGGATAGGCCGGGACCCAGAACGCGCGGTCGGTCACCTTGCCGTCCGCGTACGTGCGCACGTGGCCGGGTTCCAGCTCGGCGACGCCCTCGAACACCGTGCGCGGCGCCACCGTGGACCAGAAGGTGAACACCTCGGCGAGCCCGTGCGGGTCGAGTGCGCGCGTCATGCCGGGCGCGCCGGCGAAGATCGCCTTCACCTCGCTCCCGAACCACAGCCGCCCGTCGTGCTCGGCGTGATAGAGCGGCAGGATCCCGTGCGGGTCGCGCGAGAGCACCAGGCGGCCGGCGCGCTCGTCCCACAGCGCGAGTGCCCACTGCCCGTTGAAGCGCGGGAACGCGTCCTCGCCCCACGCCTCCCACGCATGGACGATCACCTCGGTGTCGCTGCGCGTCCGGAAGCGGTGCCCGAGCGCCTCGAGTTCGGCGCGCAGCTCGACGTAGTTGAAGATCTCGCCGTTGAACGCGATCCACAGCGTTCCGTCCTCGTTGGCGAGCGGCTGCTGGCCCGTGGACAGGTCGATGATCGACAGCCGGGCGTGCGCGAAACCCGCGCGGGGCTCGCGATAGAGGCCCGCCTCGTCCGGCCCGCGGTGGTGCAGCGCGCCGGCCATGCGCGCGAGTTCGTCGCGGGCGATGGGTCCGGCACCGGCGCGCAGGCGGATCACGCCGGCGATGCCGCACATCAGTGCGTGATCTCCGGGACGTCCTCGACGAGCAGGGGAGCGAGCTGCAGGTAGCGCGTGGAGCGGCGCTTCTGGTCGATGTCGCGGTAGACGCGCTCGACCTGCTCGGGCGTCAGGCCGACCGCGCCCGCCATCTCGGCCGCGGGGATCGCGTGGTTGCGCCCGTACAGGCACAGGTCCATGCGGTCGTAGGGCAGCGCGAAGTAGAACTCCTCCTGCGTCTGCGGCAGGGAGAACGTGTCGGTCGTCGGCGGCCGCCTGCGAATGCCGTCGGGCACGCCCACGAACTCGGCGAGCTGGTAGACCTGCGACTTGTAGAGGTGGGCGATGGGCTTGAAGTCCGCGGCGCCGTCGCCCTGCTTCACGAAGAAGCCCTGGTCGTACTCGAGGCGGTTGGGGGTGCCCGCGACCGCGTAGTTGAGCCGGTCCGCGTGGTAGTACTCCATCATCTTGCGGATCCGCTGCTTGAAGTTCGTCGCCGCGATGAGCTGCAGGTACGGCTTGAGCGGCATGCGCGCCGAGCGCTTCTCGCCGGCCGGCGTCTGCACCGTCAGCTCGGACACGTTCAGCCGGTCGCCGTCGAGGATCGACGGCAGCGTGACCTTGAACTTCCAGCCCGGCTGGTAGTCGGGAAACACCATCCGGATCGCCTCGTCCTGGCGTTCGTAGCAGCCCGCGGCGGCGACGATCGGCGCGATGTTCTCGACCAGCGTCGGGATCCCGAAACGGGCGCCGAGCTCGCGGCCCAGCTCGAGCGAGGCGTCCGAGGAATCGCGCTCGGGCATCAGCAGGGCCTGCACCCGCTCGCCACCGAGCGCCCGGGCGCAGAGCGCCGCGGTCACCGAGCTGTCGATGCCCCCCGAAACGCCGAGCACCGCGCCGCGGCGCTTGAGGGTTCCGAGAACGTGCTGGCGGATGGACTCTTCGATCTGTTTCGTCGCGGCGGCCGCGTCCAAGCGGAGGACGTCCCTGGAAACCATCTCGTGGTACCCCTTTCGGTAAGGCCGGGAAGATAGCGCACCGTCCGCGCCCCTGCGAGAACCTGACGAGCGGGGCTCCACGCGTGCCACCGTGGCAGGTTCCGGGTCGGCACGCGTTGAGCCGATCTTGAGCCCGGGTTCAGGAAATCGCCCTAACCGACCGCCCGCCAAGAGGGACGAAAAAGACCTCCCGCCGGCCAGCGGCTTGGCCTGCGCGATGCACGACCACGCTCGTAACGCATCGCACCCGCGCGAGCGTGCGTTCCGGCGTCGGCCCGTGAAGCGAACGGCCGGGCGGCGGATCCGTCCGAACGGCTCGCCCCGGGTCGCTCAGATGCGGGAGATTCCTGCCATGCCCGCGCCGAGGAAGATCCGCACCCTGATCCTGGGTGCCGCCGGCCGTGACTTCCACGACTTCAACGTGTGGTGGAAGCAGCAGAAGGACGTCGAGGTCGTCGCGTTCACGGCCACGCAGATCCCGGACATCGCCGGCCGCGTGTACCCGGCGGAGCTCGCGGGCCCCGCGTACCCGAAGGGCATTCCGACCCATCCCGAGGACGCGCTCGAGACCCTCGTCCGCGACCTCGCCGTGGACCAGGTCACGTTCGCCTACTCCGACGTCTCGCACGAGTACGTGATGCACATGGCCGCGCGCGTGCACGCCGCGGGCGCGGAGTTCAGGCTGCTCGGGCCGAGCCAGACGATGCTGCACAGCGGTCGTCCGGTGATCGGCGTCGGCGCCGTGCGCACCGGCTGCGGCAAGAGCCAGACCTCGCGCCGCGTGGCGGGCATCCTGCGGGAGCAGGGCCTGAAGGTCGCCGTCATCCGCCACCCGATGCCGTACGGCGACCTGCGCGAGCAGGCCGTGCAGCGCTTCGCGACGCTCGAGGACATGGACCGCGCGAAGTGCACGATCGAGGAGCGCGAGGAGTACGAGCCGCACGTGACGGCCGGCAGCCTCGTGTTCGCGGGCGTGGACTACGAGGGGATCCTGAAGGCGGCCGAGGCCGAGGCCGACGTCATCCTGTGGGACGGCGGCAACAACGACCTGCCGTTCATCCGCCCGGACCTCAACATCGTCGTCGTGGACCCGCACCGCGCGGGGCACGAACTCCGCTACTGGCCCGGTGAGACCAACCTGCGCATGGCCGACCTGGTCGTGGTGAACAAGGTCGACACCGCCGAGGTGGCGAACGTCGAGCTCGTCGAGGCGAACACCCGCCGCGTGAACCCGCGCGCCACGATCCTGCGCGCGGCGTCGCCCGTCACCGTACGCCACCCGGAGATGGTGCGGGCGAGGCGCGTGCTCGTGGTGGAGGACGGCCCCACGCTCACGCACGGCGAGATGCGCTACGGCGCCGGCTTCGTCGCCGCGAAGAACCTGGGCGCGTCCGAGATCGTGGATCCGCGTCCGTACGCGCAGGGTTCGCTCAAGGGCGTGTTCGAGAAGTACGCGCACCTCTCGCAGGTGCTGCCCGCGATGGGCTACGGCGACCGCCAGGTCGAGGAACTGCGCGCGACGATCGCGGCCGTGCCGTGCGACGCGGTCGTCGTGGCGACGCCCATCGACCTTGGTCGCATCGTCAGGATCGAGAAGCCGGCCACCCGGGTCACCTACGACCTGCAGGAAGCCGACGCCACGGTGCTGCCGCGCGCCATCCAGGACGCGCTCGCCCGCCACGCGCGTGCGCACGACGCGTCGCAGGAGGACCGCCATGCCAACCGCTGACGCGCCCCGCACCGGGGCGGCCACGGCGGGCGAGACCGAGCGCCACATCGCGCTCGCGGACCGGTACAGCGCCCGCAACTACGCGCCGCTGCCGGTCGTGCTGGCCCGCGGCCAGGGCGCGTGGGTCGAGGACGTCGAGGGGCACCGCTACCTCGACATGCTGAGCGCCTACTCGGCCGTGAACTTCGGGCACGGACATCCCGAGTTGCTGGCCGCGTTCGTGAAGCAGGCCGAGACGCTCACGCTCACCTCGCGCGCGTTCCACAACGACCAGTTCGGACCCTTCTGCGAGGACATCACCGCGCTCACCGGCCAGGACCTGGTGCTGCCGATGAACACGGGTGCGGAGGCGGTCGAGACGGCGCTCAAGGCGGCGCGCAAGTGGGGCTACAAGGTCAAGGGCGTCCCCGAGGGGCAGGCCGAGATCCTGGTCTGCGAGGGCAACTTCCACGGGCGCACGATCAGCATCGTGAGCTTCTCGGACGATGCGCAGTACCGCGACGGCTTCGGGCCCTTCACGCCCGGCTTCAAGCTCGTTCCCTACGGCGACCTCGCGGCCCTCGAGCGGGCGATCGGGCCGAACACGGTCGGTTTCCTCGTCGAGCCCATCCAGGGCGAGGGCGGCATCGTCGTGCCGCCCGCGGGCTACCTCGCGGGTGCGTTCGAACTGTGCCGCCGGAACCGGGTGCTGTTCATGGCCGACGAGATCCAGACCGGCCTCGGGCGCACCGGCAAGGTGCTCGCGTGCGAGCACGAGGGCGTCAAGCCCGACGTGCTCATGCTGGGCAAGGCGCTCGGCGGCGGGCTCATGCCCGTCTCCGCGGTGCTCGCCTCGCGCGAGGTGCTGGGCGTCTTCCAGCCCGGCGACCACGGCAGCACGTTCGGCGGCAACCCGCTCGCGTGCGCGGTCGCGCGCGCGGCGATGCGCGTGCTGCAGCGCGACCGGCTCGCGGAGCGAGCCGCCAGCGTGGGCGAACAATTCGCGGCGAACCTGCGCACGCGGAAGATGCCGGTCGTGAAGGAGATCCGCGGCAAGGGGCTGCTGATCGGCATCGAGCTGCACGCCGACGCGGGTCCCGCCAAGGCCTTCGCCAAGAAGCTCAAGGCCGAGGGGCTGCTGTGCAAGGACACGGTCGAGAGCGTGCTGCGCCTGGCGCCGCCGCTCGTGGTGGAGACGTCCGACCTGGAGTGGGCCAGCGAGCGCATCGGGCGCGTGCTGGGCTGACGACAACCCGAGCCCCCGCGCGCGGCGCGCGCGGGGGACGCCGGGCCTGCGCCCGGCCGAAGGACACGACATGACGACGCAGCTCAATCCCGAGGCGCGCCCGGCGCGCGCGGGCCTGCGGCACTACACGTCGGTCAAGGACATGACCGCCGACGAGACGCTGGGCGTGCTCGAGCTGGCCGCGGCGCTCAAGCAGGACCAGAAGGCCGGCCGGCCGCACCCACGCCTCGCGGGGAAGACGCTGGCGATGATCTTCCAGAAGCCGTCGCTGCGGACGCGCGTCTCGTTCGAGGCGGGCATGACGCAGCTCGGCGGCCACGCCATCTACCTCGGGCCCGACGACATCAAGCTGGGCCAGCGCGAAACGACCGAGGACATCGCGATCGTGCTCGCGCGCATGGCCGACGTGATCATGGCGCGCGTCTTCGCGCACGTGATCGTCGAGGAGCTGGCGCGCTTCGCGACCGTGCCGGTGATCAACGGGCTCTCGGACCACGAGCATCCGTGCCAGATCCTCGGCGACCTGCTCACGATTCGCGAGCGCCGCGGGAACCTCAAGGGCCTGCGCGCCGTGTTCGTCGGCGACGGCAACAACGTCGCCAACTCGCTGCTCTACGGCGCCGCGCTCACCGGCATGCACTGCACCGTCGCCGGACCCGAGGAGTTCGCGCCCTCGGGTGACGTGCTGGACGAGGCGCGGCGGATGGCGCGGGGAACGGGCAGCGAGATCCTCGCGACGTCCGACCTGGCGGCGGCGCTGGCGGGCGCGGACGTGGTCTACACCGACGTGTGGACCAGCATGGGGCAGGAGACCGAGGCGAAGCACCGCCGCGCGGCGTTCAAGCGCTTCCAGGTCAACGGCGCGGCGATGGCGATGGCGCGGCCGGACGCCGTGCTGCTCCACTGCCTGCCGGCGCACTACGGCGAGGAGATCGACTACGCCACCTCGCGGACGCCCAACTCGGCCATCTTCGACCAGGCCGAGAACCGGCTGCACGCGCAGAAGGCGCTCATGGTGACGCTGGCCGGCTGAGTCGCATCGGCTTCCGGGGGGCGGCGGTTCCCGCACGGGAACCGCCGCCCGCTCTTGTGGGGGCGGGCGGCCCTCGCTACATTGCCGCATTCCGTCCTCCCACTTCCGGCCCCGGAACGCCCGCATGCCCCCCGTCCTCCAAGAGTGGCTGAACCTCCTGCTGCGCTGGGGCCACGTGCTGGCCGCGATCATGTGGATCGGGGACTCGTTCCTGTTCGTGTGGATGGACGCCTCGCTCGAGAAGCCGCGGGCCGACCGCACCGGCGACCTCTCGGGCGAGATGTGGATGACCCACTCGGGCGGGTTCTACGAGGTCGTCAAGCACCGCACGCTGCCCGCCCTGCCCGAGAAGCTCTACTGGTTCATGTGGCAGAGCTACTCGACCTGGATCACGGGCGTGCTGCTGCTGACCGTGGTCTTCGCCTTCGGCAGTCGGGCGATGCTGCTCGACGCCGGCTCGACGCTGCCGCACGCGGCGGCGATCGCGATCCTCTACGGCACGCTCGTCGCCGGCTGGCTCGCGTACGAGGCGCTCTGCCGGGTCCCGGGGCTGCGCGGGTACGCGTTCGCGGGCGTCGGCCTGGCGCTGGTCGGCGCGCTCGCCTGGGGGCTCGGGCGCGCACTCACGCCGCACGCGGCGTTCCTGCTCACGGGCGCGACGCTCGGCTCGATCATGACCGCGAACGTCTTCTTCGTGATCATTCCCGGGCAGTCGCGCATGCTCGCCGCGACCCGCGCGGGCCTGCCGGCCGACCCGGCGCACGGGGCGCGCGCCAAGGCGCGCTCGCTCCACAACCACTACCTGACGCTGCCCGTGCTGCTCGCGATGCTGTCGGGCCACTTCCCGTCGCTGTGGTCGGGACCCCACCCGTGGCTGGTGCTGGTATTGGTTTTCGCGTTCGGGGCGGGCGCGAAGCACGCGATGAACCTGCGCGGCCGCACGCCATGGCCGGTGGCCGCGGGCACGCTGCTGTGCCTCGGCTGGGCCGTCGCGCTCACGTTGCCGCCGGGCCCGGGACCGGAGGCGCGCGCGCTGGCGGCCGTGCCGGCCGTCTCCGACGACGCCGCCCGCGCGATCGTCCTGGCGCGCTGCACGACCTGCCACTCCACGCACCCCACGAACGAGGCGTTCACCGCACCGCCGGCGGGCGTCACCTTCGACGACGTCGAGCACATGCGGGCCTACGCGGACCGCATCGTCTGGCGCGTGGTGGAGACGAAGACGATGCCGCTCGGCAACCTGACGGGCATCACCGACGACGAGCGCCGCACGCTCGGCGCCTGGGCCTGGCAGCAGCGCCACGGCGCGGGCCGTCGGTGAGCGTTCCCGACCTCGTCGTCCGCGGGCCGCGCGTGGTCCGCGACGGGGCGGTCGCGCCCGCGGCGATCCACGTGCGCGACGGGCGCATCGCCGCCGTGCGGGCGTTCGGCGACACCGGGGGCGCCGCACGCGTCGTCGAGGCGGGGGAGCAGTTCGTCAGCGCGGGCCTGGTGGACGCGCACGTGCACGTGAACGAGCCCGGGCGCACCGAGTGGGAGGGCTACGCGACGGCGACGGCGGCCGCGGCGGCGGGCGGCATCACGACGATCGTCGACATGCCGCTCAACGGCATTCCGCCCCTGCTCGACGCGGCCGCCGCGCGCGCGCGGATGGCGGCGATCGCCGCGCAGGCGCGGGTGGACGTGGCGCTGTGGGGCGGGCTCGTTTCCGCCGGAACGGAGGCGCTCGCGGAGCTGGCGGCACTCGGCGTGGCCGGCGTGAAGTGCTTCCTCTGCCCCTCGGGAGTGGACGAGTTCCCGCACGTGGGCGAGGCCGAGCTCGATGCGGCGATGCCCGTGCTGCGCGGCCTCGGCCTGCCCCTGCTCGCGCACGCCGAGTCGCCCGGGGCGCTCGCGCGCGTCGCGCGGCCGGCCGGCGCCGACCCGCGCGCGCATTCGACCTGGCTCGCCTCGCGCCCCCCCGCGGTCGAGGCCGAGGCGGTCGCGATGCTCG
>CAZIXL010000082.1:321-9009 GCA_964542885.1 uncultured bacterium | reverse complement strand
AGCGGGCCGCGCCCGCGCACTCGGGGCGAAACGGCCGCGGCGTCCGCTTCCGGGGTTTCGGTTCCCGCCCGGCGGGTCGGATCGGACGAGCCGCGTGCCCGCCCTGCGCGACCCGGCCCCGATCCCCGCATACGGGGGTAGAGCCGACCCGCCGGTGGAATCGCCCCGGCCACCGGCGGCTCGCGCGCCCCGGCGCCCGCGCCGGGCCGCTCCACAACGCCCGACAGGGATCACCCGCGAGGTCCGTCATGTCCGCTCGTCGCGCCAGTGTCGTCGCCGCTTCGCTCGCCGCCCTGCTGCTCGCCCCGCTCGTACCCGCCCGCGCGCTCGCCGCCGGGAAGGGCACCTTCGCCATCGGCATCAAGGGCGGCGCGAACATGGCCAACTTCTTCGGCGACGCCGTCGGGAACGTCGAGCTCCTGCAGGCCCGCACGGGCGGCGTCTTCCTCGAGCTGCAGGCGTCGCCGGTCGTCTCGTTCCAGGTCGAGGCCTTGTACGCGCAGAAGGGCGCGAAGCAGACCGAGACGATCGTCGATCCCTCGTCGGGCACGGTGCTCACCGCCAGCGGCACCTGGCACTACGACTACGTGGACGTGCCGGTGCTCCTCAAGCTCGCGCTCGTGACGGAAGGCTCGGTGCGGCCCAGCCTGTTCGTCGGGCCGGTGTTCTCGCAACTGCAGAAGGCCGAGGTCGAGGGTATCGACCTCAAGGACTTCACCAAGTCCACCGACATCGGCGGCACCGTCGGCGGCAACATCGACATCGGCACCGGCCCCGCGCGCCTCGTGCTGGACCTGCGCTACACCCGCAGCTTCGACACGTTCGACAAGGGCGGCGCCGAGCTGCTGTTCTCGCGCATGCACAACACGATCTCGGCCATGGCGGGCATCAAGCTCGTCGGCGGCTGAGCGCCGCGGCGGCGCGGCGGGTGGTCCCCCGAGGCGCGGCGGTTCCGCCGCGCCTCTCGCGTCGGCGCCGTGTCCGGCGCGGGCTGCCGGGCTGGCGGCGTTGACGCCTCGTTCCGGTCGCGCCTAGGTTGCGAAGGCCCCCGTGCGTGGTACCGACCGTCACGCGGGGCGTTCCCGGCCGCGCATGCTCGAGCGTTCGGCCGTCGTCCCATGTTCGAGATGGGGGAGGTGCAACGGTTGCGGATGGTCCTGACGATCCTCGTGTTCGGCCTCGGCGTCGCCGTGGCAGGGGCCGCGCCGGAAGACTCGCTCGACGAGTTCCTCGCTCGCGAGATGCCGGCCTCCGGCGTGCCCGGCCTGTCGTACGCCGTCGTGGCGGCGAACGGGACCACGTCGACCGGTGCGCGCGGCGTCGCGATGCTCGGCAGCGACCGGAAGGTCACGCCCGACACGCCGTTCGTGACCGGCTCGATCTCGAAGAGCTTCACGGCGCTGGCCGTGATGCAGCTGGTCGAAGCCGGTGCCGTCGACCTCGATGCCCCGCTCGAGCGATACCTGACCGGCTTCGCCGGCCGGCCGGCCGGGAGCGTCACGATCCGCCAGCTGCTCAGCCACACGAGCGGGTTCTCGACGCTGCAGGGCAACGCGGCGCGCACCGATCCTGCCGGCGGCACCGGCCAGCTCGCGCGCCGCGTCGAAGCGCTGGCGGAGTCGGCACCGGCGCACTCCCCGGGCACGCGCTGGGAGTACTCGAATACGAACTACCAGATCCTCAGCCGCGTGATCGAGGTCGTGAGCGGCGAGTCGTTCCAGGCCTACGTCACGCGCCACATCCTGGAGCCGATCGGCATGGCGCACAGTTTCGTCGCCGACGGCCGGGTCCACGACGGCGTGGCGACGGGACACCGGTCCTGGTTCGTCAGCAAACGGCCGATGCCGAACACCGTGACCCCGCGCGCATCGGCGCCGCAGGGTGGGATCATCGCCAGCGCCGCCGATCTCGCGCGCTACCTGCGCGTCATGATGAACGGCGAGGACGACGTGCTGAGCGCCGGGGGCAAGGAGCTGATGATGCGGCCCGCCAGCGCGGCGTCGCCCTTCTACGGCCTCGGCTGGTTCGTGGATTCCGCGCGCGGGACGGTGTGGCATTCCGGATCCAGCCCCGGCTTCGAAACGCTCGCGACGATGATGCCCGCCGCGCACCGCGCGGCCGTCGTGCTGGTCAACGGCGGCAGCGGCCTGGGTTTCGGCGAGACGACGCAGCTCCGCAACGGCATCACCACGCGGGCGCTCGGTCTCGCGTACGCGGGCGAAGGCTCACGCTGGTCGCAGAAGGCCCTGTTCCTCGGCCTGGTCCTGCTGCCGCTCGTCTACCTCCTGAGCATGGGCTGGGCGTGGTGGCGCCGGGACCGGCTCCGTGCGAAGTCCGGCGCCTTCGGGCGCTTCAGCCTGTGGTTCCCGCTGGTCACGACGCTCGTCGGCGCGTGGGTCATCCTGGGACTGATGCCCGCGCTCTTCGGCGTACCGCTCGGCACCCTCGCGCGGTTCCAGCCGGACCTCGGCGTGGTGCTCGTCGCTTCGGCCGTGACCGGCGTGACGTGGGCCGTGTTCCGGCTCGCGGTGGCGTACAGCGGCAGGCCGCGCGGCGCCTGATCGACCTCAGCGCTCGGCGGCGGCGACGGGCTCCTGCGGGACGATCGGCGGGATCGCCGTGCCTTCGAGCAGCGCCAGCGCCGAGTCGCGGCGCGCGGAGAAGTCGGCCATGCGCGACTTCTCGAGCGGCGGCTCGGCGGGCACGCTCACCGCGAGCGGGTTGCGGTGGACGCCGTTCTGCAGGAACTCGTAGTGCAGGTGCGGCCCGGTGGCGAGTCCGCTCGAGCCCACGCGCCCGATCCACTGGCCCTGCTCGACGTGCCGGCCCGCACGGATGCCGGGCGCGATCGCGCTCAGGTGGGCGTAGCGCGTGGTGATGCCGTTGCGATGCCGGATCTCGACCAGGCGGCCGTAGCTGCCGGCCCAGCCCGCGCGCGTCACGGTTCCCGAACCCGTCGCCTGGACGTGCGTCCCGGTGGGCGCGCCGTAGTCGATGCCCTGGTGCGGGCGGTAGATCTTGAGCACCGGGTGGTAACGGTGGCGCGTGAAGCCGCTGGTGATGCGGTAGGGGACGGGATAGCGGTTGAACGCGCCGCGCAGCGGCTTGCCCTCGGCGTCGTACCAGGCGATCCGCCCGCTCTCGCGCGGGTAGGGGATCGCGCGCAGCACGCGGCCGTCGTTGTTCAGCTCGATCGCGAGGAAGCGGCGGCTGCGCACGGAGCCGTCGGGCCGCACCTCGCGCTCGAACGCCACGCGGAACGAGTCGCCCTTGCGGATGTCGCGCGTGAAGTCGACCTTCCACGCGTAGACGTCGGCGAGGTCGTAGACCAGATCCTCGAAGCCGTTCGGCGCCAGCCGGTCGACGTCGCCGCCCAGCTGCGCGAGCCACAGGCTCGACTCGATCACGCCGCTGATGCGCACGGTGTCGACGACCAGCGGCTCGACGACCAGCTGCGCCGTCCACGCGGAGTCCGTCGACACGATCCGCAGCGAGGAATCCGCGTTGAGCCGGAGCACCAGGCGGTCGGGCGGGGCGCCCTGCGGGCTCGAGAAGCGCATCACGACGCCGGGCCGCAGCGTGCGCGGCAGCTTCCAGTCGCGGACGAGCTGCGTGATCGCGTGGATCTGCACGCCGTCCAGGCCGTTCGTGGACATCAGCTGCGCGAGCGATTCCCCGTAGCCGAGCGTGTCGAGCACCACGGTGCGCGGCGGTGCGAGGACGGCGGGCTCCGCCGATGGCACCGGCGGCGCGTCGCCCAGCAGCCGCGCGCGCACGAGCAGCGCGACGGCGAGCACCGACAGGACGCCGGCGAGCCATCCCCTGGCGCCACGGATCATGCCCCCGGCGGCCCCGCCGGCGGAGACGCGACGAAGCCCGCGCGGGCGGACCGGCTGTGCTCGAGATGCATCGAGGCTCCCTCCTCCGTCGTTCGAGAGATCCGGGCGATCCGCAATGTAGCGGCGCAGGCGCGTCGCGTCGAGCGCGGCGACGGAATCGCGATCTCGCGGGCCGCGGCGCGCCCGGGCCGCGGCCGCGGAACGCCGGCGGGCCGCCACGCCTCGCGCAGCGGCCCGCCGGCACGTCCCCGCCCGCGGTTCGCGGGCCGCGTCAGTGGCGGGCGGTCAGCTCGTCCACCAGCGCGTCCATGTGCCAAGCCTTGCGCAGCGCCTCGACCAGCCCGCGCGGGTCGACGTTCACGCAGCGTGCCTGCTCGTCCGTGTAGCCGAACTCCCACGCGAACGACTGGATGTTGCCGTCGAACACGAGTCCCACGTACTTCCCGTCGCGGTCGATGACCGGGCTGCCCGAGTTGCCGCCGATGATGTCGTTGGTCGTGACCATGTTCACGGGCGTCGCCATGTCGAGCACCTTCCCGGCCGCGCGGATCGACCCGGGGATCGTGTAGGGGTCCTGCCAGCCGAACGACGCGGCGCGCCCGAACATCGAGTAGAAGTTCGTGCACCACGGCACCTCGGCCGTGTGCTCGACGTAGCGCGCGACCTTGCCGAACGAGAGCCGCAGCGTGCCCGTCGCGTCCGGGTAGATCGAGCGGCCGTCCAGCGCGAAGCGCGCCCGCGCGATGTTCGCACCCTCGAGCGCGTCGACCGCGTCGACGTGCGACTCGAACCATGCGCGCTCTTCGCGATAGGCCGGGTCGATCGCCAGTGCCCACCGGACCAGCGGGTCCTGCGACGCGAGGACCGCCTTGCGGCCGCCGTCCAGCAGCGCCTTGCGGAACCCCGGGTCTCCGAGCTTCGTGCCCAGGAAGACCGCGGTCGCCGCGTCGACGGGCGAGCGGCCGCCGAGCGCCGCCCTCACGAACGCGTCGTCGGCGCCCAGCGAGTCGAGACACGTCTGCAGGTGAGCGGCGACCACGAACGCCTCCATCGGCGGGTAGACCGGCGCCGGCGAGAGCAGCTGGAAGCGCTGCGACGGCAGGTTCGTGTCACGGTACTCGCGCAGGCGCTCCCCGTTCGGCTTCTGGACCTCGGCCGTGTACCGCACGATGCCGTTCGCCAGGTCCACGAGGCGCGAAAGGCGCGTGAGGTCGTGGAACCGGCGCGCGCGGCCGCGCTCGTAGACCGCCTTCTGCGCGTCGGCGATGCGGTCCCACGCCTGGCCGCACGTCGACGCGAGCGCCGGGTCCTTCGCGACGCGGGCGCGCAGCGCGTCCTCGGCCGCCTTCTTGCCAGCGAGGAATTTCGGGTCGCGCAGGATCTCGAGGAAGCCGCGCTCGCGCTTGAGGTTGTTCTCGAGCCCGGCCAGCGCCGGCACCGACTGGCGCGCCTGCTCGGCGCCCTTCGCCGCCCACGCGTGGTACGTGTCCACGCGCATCTCCTGGATGCGGATGCGCAGCGGCCGGTCGACGTCGCGCTGCGCTTCGAGCTGCGCCACGGTGAGCAGCCGGCTCGTGCGGCCCGGGTTGCCCGACACGAACACGAGATCGCCCTCCTTCGCGCCCGTCGTGCTCCACTCCAGCCAGTGCTCGGGATGGTAGGGCTGGCCGTTCTCGTACACGCGGAAGAACGCGAAGTCGAGGTCGTGGCGCGGGTAGCCGAAGTTGTCGCCGTCACCGCCGAAGTTGGCGATCGACTGCTCGGGCGCGCACACGAGGCGGACGTCCTTGAACGTCTTGTGCAGGTACAGCCAGTACTCGCCGCCGTGATAGAGCTCGACCGTCTCGGCCTTGAGCCCCGAGCGCTTCGCGGCCTCGGCCTCGAGCTTCGCGAGCGCCGCCTTGCGCTGGGCGTCGCGCTGTTCCACCGGCGCCTTCGGGTCGATCGCCGCGTCGACCTGCGCGGTCACGTTCTCCATCGACCACACGACCTTCAGTTCCAGGTCGGGGCAGGCGATCTCTTCGGCGCGCGTGCGCGCGAAGAACCCGTCGGTCAGGTAATCCTTCTTCGCTGACGACATCTTGAAGAGCTGCTGGCGCGCCACGTGGTGGTTCGTGAGCACGAGGCCGTCG
This sequence comes from uncultured bacterium, assembly GCA_964542885.1. Taxonomy (GTDB): domain Bacteria; phylum Eisenbacteria; class RBG-16-71-46; order RBG-16-71-46; family RBG-16-71-46; genus CAIXRL01. The sequence goes on along the minus strand of CAZIXL010000082.1, from coordinate 3,038 downwards.
GGCGAGACGAACGCGCCCGAGCCGCCGCCGAAGTTGACGCTCGCGCGCTGCACGTGCAGCAGCCATTCCGGCGAGGGCGTGAAGCCGTAGCGCTGCTTCAGCTGCTCAAGCGGCAGGTTGTCGAACGTCCACATGCCCTCGTCGGCGAGGGCCGGGGCCGCGAGCGCGGACGCGACGACGAGCGCGGCGGCCAGGAGGGGGAGCTTGCGGATCATGGCGGTATCCATCCACCGGACGGGCCGGCGATTCGGGGTCGACGTCGCGCGGCGGGATGGGCGCCGCGGGGGGTGGCCGCACGCGGCGACCGTGCGCATCTTGCGCCGCGGTTCCGGGCGCCGCAAAGCACGCACGCCGCGGTCGCGGTCCCCGGCGCCGCGCCGGTCGTTTTCGCGCGCAGCCGGGATGCCGGGCGTGCGGCCGCGGTGCGGGGTAGAGTGCGCGCGTGTTCTCGACACGCCTCGCCTTCGCGCTGGTGATCCCGCTCGCGCTGCCCGCGGTCTCCGCTGCCGCCACGGGCCGCGCGTTCGCGCCCGGGTTCGTCGAGACGCGGCTCGCCGATTCGCTCGACAGTCCCGTGAGCATGGCGATCGCGCCCGACGGCCGCGTGTTCGTGTGCGAGCAGGGCGGCGCGCTGCGCGTGATCCGCGGCGGCCGGCTGCTCGCGCGCCCCGCGTGGACGGCCCCCACGCGCGCGTTCGGTGAAGAGGGCCTGCTGGGCATCGCATTCGACCCCGCGTTCGCGCGCAACGGCTACGCGTACGTCTGCTACACCGCGCTCGAGCCTGCGCGTCACCAGCGCGTCGCGCGGCTCACGCTGAAGGGCGACGCCGTCGTGCGCGGCAGCGAGCGCGCGCTGGTCGACCTCGATCCCAACACCGGCTACCTGCACGTCGCCGGGGGCCTGCGCTTCGGCGAGGACGGCATGCTCTACGTGAGCACCGGCGAGAACGGCCTGGGCGAGCAGTCGCAGAGCCTGCGCTCGACCCACGGCAAGATCCTGCGCTTCCGGCGCGACGGTTCGATCCCCGCGGACGATCCGTTCTACGCGCGCACGATCGGGACGCGGCGGGCGATCTTCGCGCTCGGCCTGCGCAACCCGTTCACGTTCGACGTCCAGCCCGGCACCGGGCGCATCTTCGCGAACGACGTGGGCGAGCACGCGTGGGAGGAGGTCGACGACATCGAGGCCGGCGGCAACTACGGCTGGCCGGCGTTCGAGGGCGACTCCGGCGGGACCGGCTACCGGCACCCCGTGCACGTGTACGGCCACGACCGCGGCTGCGCGATCACTGGCGGCGCGTTCTACAACCCCGCGCGCCCCGCGTTCCCGGCGAAGTGGGTGGGCGTCTACTTCTACGCCGAGTATTGCCGCAGCGAGATCCGCTGGTTGGATCCCGCCGCCCCCGCGCAGGACCACCTGTTCGGCACGACCGGCGTGCCCGGTCCCGTGGATCTTCGCGTCGGGCCCGACGGCTGCCTCTACGTGCTGACACGCGGCAACACGAGCCCGACCGGCGGCCCGCACAGCTCCGTCGGCACGGTGCTGAGGATCGCGCCGGGGCGTTGAGAGCGGGAGCATCGCCGGGTTTCGCGAATCGCCTCCGTCGCACCACCCGGAACGAGCGAGAGCCGGGTCCGCGCATTTTCAGGCCCGCGCGCGCGTCGCGAGGTGATTTCCTCCTTGGTGTGCTGCGGCGGCCCGCCTAGCCTTGGTGTCGCCCGACCCCCGGGGCCGCCCTCCGCCCGGAGGGCGCGACCGCCCCTCATCATGAAGAAGGTCCTGCCGATGCATCGCCCAGCCTTCCGCGCCCTTCCCGCGCTCGCCGTGGCCACCGTGCTCGCGGCGGTCGCCGTAGCCGCCACGCTTCGCGCGCAGGCCGTCGAGCCACGAGTCGCGCCCGCCTCGGCCGAGGTCGTCGGCTGCAACGTGGAGGCGCTCGCCGGGACGGACGCTTCGCTTCCGCTGATGCAGGGCCAGGGCATCCGGCAGCCGTTCGAGTACACGGTGCCCGTCGCCTCGTGTTCGCTGGCATTCGACCTCTCGTATCCCGCCAGCGGGAGGCTCAATGTGCAGGTGTGGCACCCGGGGACGCTCGCGCCGGACCCGACGGTCTTCGCCCTGCGCTCGCAATCCTTCGACGTCTCCACGACGATCTACAACCACGTGCGCGCCGACTTTTCTCCGCCGATCGTGGAGGCCTCGCTGGCGGGGATCGCGCAGCCGCTGCCCACCTCGCTCGCGGTCGACTACCAGTACGTCTCCGGGATCTACGCGCACAACCTGCACTACTGGTCCGCCGGGAACGCCGGCCTTCCGGCCGGATACTCCTACGCGCTGCCGGCGGGAGCCTCGCAGCCGCTCGCCGGGACCCAGGCGGCCGCCGGACTGAGCGTCTGCCCGGCCGGCGAGTACTCGGAGCATCGCGTGCTGCAGGCCGTGAGCCGGACGACGTCCACGCTGGGGCAGGCGTACTACGAGCTGCTGCAGCGCTTCCGCGTGCCTTCGGCCTGCACGCTCGAATGGATCGAGATGGCGTTCCCGGCCAACTCGGGCTTCTACCCCTCCGCGGACGGGCTGCTGGCCGTCATCGACGGCGCGACCATGCCGGACCCCGTCACCGCGCTGCCGCCCGCCGTCTTCCAGGCCGACTTCCGCATCTCTTCACCGCAGGTTCCGCAGTGGAGCGCGAGCTACCTGAACGCGGCGCCGATCGTGC
>CAZIXL010000082.1:0-311 GCA_964542885.1 uncultured bacterium | reverse complement strand
CGACTACTGGCTGCTCGTGCGCACCTCGAACAGCTACCTGCTCGGCGCCTACGACCGGACCGGGAACGAGGACGCCGCGTTCACGAACGGCATCGGCCCGCTGTACTGGCGGGGAACGCCCGCCGGCAACTGGTCCGCCCAGCCGACCCTCGCGGTCTCGTTCCGACTTCTCGGCACCGCAACCGGTTCGAACACGTCGGTGACGCCTGCCGTGCCCGCCGGACTGCGCCTCGCGGCGGGACCGAACCCCGCGCGCGGCGCCGCGATGCTGCGCTGGAGCGGCGCGCGCGGCGCGGTGCGGCTCGAGGTGA
>CAZIXL010000081.1:0-9030 GCA_964542885.1 uncultured bacterium | reverse complement strand
TTGCGGATTTCCTCACCTGCATCCGCAACGCCATCGGCGCGAAGCACCGCAAGGTCGACGTGCCGGCTTCGAACATGAAGACGGAGCTCGCGAAGGTGCTGCTGCGCGAGCGCTTCATCAACAACTTCAAGACCATCGAGGACAGCAAGCAGGGCGTCCTGCGGATCTACCTCAAGTACACGAACGACGAGACGCCGGTCATCACCGGCCTCAAGCGCGTCAGCAAGCCTGGGCGCCGCGTGTACGTGGGCAAGGCCCGCATTCCGCGCGTCATGGGCGGGCTGGGCATGTCGGTGGTCTCCACTTCCCGCGGGCTGATGACCGACCGCGAGGCGCGCGAAGCGGGCCTCGGCGGCGAGCTCGTCTGCCAGGTCTGGTAGGAGGGCGACATGTCGAGAATGGGTAAGCGGCCCGTCGCCATCCCCGCCGGCGTCACGGTGACGGTGGACGGCGAGACGGTCCGCGTGAAGGGCCCCAAGTCCGAGCTCTCGCACCCCGTGCTCACGGGGACGTCGGTGGCGGTCGAGGGCGCCGAGGTCAAGGTCAGCGCCGAGCGCCTGACGCGCAATCCCGCGTTCGGCACCATGCGCGCGCAGATCGCGAACATGGTCACCGGCGTCACGGCCGGCTTCAAGAAGTCGCTCGAGATCGTCGGCACCGGCTACCGCGCGCAGATGGACGGCCAGAAGCTCGTGCTCCAGCTCGGCTTCTCGCACCCGGTGGAGTTCCACCCGCCGGCCGGCATCACGATCAAGGTGGACACGCCCACGCGCCTGACGATCAGCGGCGCGGACAAGTGCCTCGTCGGCCAGGTCGCGGCGAACATCCGCGGCTACCGTCCGCCGGAGCCGTACAAGGGCAAGGGCATCAAGTACGAAGGCGAGTACATCCGTCGCAAGGCCGGCAAGGCTGCGGGGTCTGCATAACATGAGCGGTCACCACAACAAGCACGAACGTCGCCAGATCCGTCGCTACCGTATCCGCAACAAGGTGTCGGGGAGCGCGGTCCGGCCGCGGCTGTCGGTCTTCCGCAGCGCGGCGCACATCTACGCCCAGATCATCGACGACACGACCGGACAGACCCTGATCCAGGCCTCGAGCCGCGACGACGTGAAGGCGCTCGTCGAGGGCAAGGGCAAGGTCGGGATCAGCGCCGCCGTGGGCAAGTTGCTCGCGCAGCGCGCGAAGGAAAAGTCCATCGAGCAGGTGGCCTTCGATCGCGGCGGTTACCTCTACCACGGGCGCGTGAAGGCGCTCGCCGACGGCGCGCGCGCCGGCGGTCTCAACTTCTAGGAGGCGCGGACATGGCGGGACCCATGCGAGAGCGCCGTCAGCCGCGCGAGCAGGAGGCGCCGAAGTCGGAGTTCCAGGAGCGCGTGATCAACGTGAACCGCTGCGCCAAGGTGGTGAAGGGCGGCCGCCGGTTCTCGTTCAACGCGATCGTGGCTCTGGGCGACCAGAACGGGCGTGTCGGCGTCGGACTCGGCAAGGCGAACGAAGTGGCGGACGCGATCCGCAAGGCGGGCGAATCCGCGAAGAAGAACATGTTCCGCGTTCCGGTCACGAAGCACGGCTCGATTCCGCACGTGGTGCTCGGGCACTTCGGCGCGGGCGAAGTCATGCTCAAGCCGGCCTCGCCCGGTACGGGCGTGATCGCCGGTGGCGGCGTGCGTGCGGTCCTCGAGGTCGCGGGCGTCCAGAACGTGCTCACGAAGTGCCTCGGCTCGCGCAACCCGCACAACCTCGTCAAGGCGACGGTGGACGGACTCAAGCAGCTCCGCCGCGCGTCGGACGTGGCGACCATGCGGGGCCGCACGGTCGCGGAGCTGTTCGGGAAGGAAGCGCGCAATGGCTCGTAAGCTCAAGGTGACGCAGGTCCGGAGCGCGAGCGGGCACCCGAAGGACCAGGGCCTCACCATCCGCGCGCTCGGCATCCGCAAGCTGAACCACACCGTCGAACACAACGACACGCCCCAGATCCGGGGCATGGTCTTCAAGGTCCGCCACCTGGTGAAGGTGGAGGAGCTCAACTAGGTGGCGAACATGCGACTCGGAACGATTCGGCCCGCAGCGGGCTCGACGAAGGCCCCGAAGCGGCGCGGCAAGGGCGCGGCGACCGGTCTCGGCGGCACGGCGGGCAAGGGCCACAAGGGCCACAAGGCCCGCACGGGGGGCAAGATCCCGGTCTGGTTCGAAGGCGGCCAGATGCCGATCCAGCGCCGCCTGCCGAAGCGCGGCTTCCAGAACCCCGGGCGGGTCGAGTACCACGTCATCAACGTGGGCAAGCTGGCCGACGCGCCGGCGGGCACCGTCGTGGATGCGGCGTGGCTCAAGGGGCGCCGCCTCGTGCGCCGTCCCGGACCCATCAAGCTGCTGGCCGGCGGCGAGATCAAGGTGGCGCTGACCGTGCAGGTCGACGCCGCGAGCGAGGCCGCCCGCAAGGCGATCGAAGCGGCCGGCGGCAAGGTCGAGACCCCGAACCCGAAGGCCTGAGCGTCCCATGCTCGAGAAGCTTCGCAACATCTTCCAGATTCCCGAGCTGCGCCGGCGGATCCTCTTCACGCTGGGGCTGTTCGTGGTGTACCGCTTCGGCGAGCACATCCCGACGCCCGGCGTGAACGCCGAGGCGCTGCTGTCGGCGTTCCGGTCGCAGGCGAACACGCTCTTCGGCATGTACGACATGTTCGTCGGCCGGGCGTTCTCGCGCGCGACCATCTTCGCGCTCGGGATCATGCCGTACATCTCCGCCTCGATCATCCTCCAGCTGCTCGGTGCGGTCGTCCCGTACTTCGAGAAGCTGCGCAAGGAGGGCGAGGAGGGGCAAAAGAAGATCACGCAGTGGACTCGCTACGGCACGGTGCTCATCTCGGTCGTGCAGTCGTTCGCCTACGCGATCTTCCTGCAGAACCTCGGCGCGTCGCAGGGCCAGGTGGTCGTCCCGAGCCCCGGCTTCGGCTTCTTCTTCTCGACCGTCGTCACGCAGACGGCCGGCACCATCCTCGTGATGTGGCTGGGCGAGAAGATCACGGAGTTCGGCATCGGCAACGGCATCTCGCTCATCATCTTCGTGAACATCATCGGCGGCCTGCCGAACGCGGTGGCGGCGTCCTACGACAGCTTCCGCGGCGGCAACCTGAACCTGCTGCAGATCGCGGGCATGCTGGCGATCATGATCGCCGTCGTGGCGGCCGTGATCCTCATGACCCAGGGCACGCGCAAGATCCCCGTGCAGTACGCCAAGCGGATGGTGGGCCGGCGCCAGTACGGCGGCCAGAGCACGCACATCCCCCTGCGCGTCAACACGGCCGGCGTGATCCCGATCATCTTCGCTTCGTCGATCATGGTGCTGCCGACGACGGTGGCGGGCTTCTTCCCGCCCGAGAGCCCGATCGCGGCCGCGGGACAGTGGTTCACGCGGACGAGTTGGCTCTTCAACGTCCTCTACGGCGTCATCATCGTCTTCTTCACCTACTTCTACACCGCGGTCGTCCTGAACCCGAACGACCTCGCGGAGAACATGCGCAAGTACGGCGGCTTCATCCCGGGTATCCGGCCGGGCCGCAAGACCGCCGAGTACATCGACCGGGTGCTGTCGCGGATCACCTTCCCGGGCGCGATCTTCCTCGCGCTGGTGGCGGTGCTGCCCGACCTGCTCCTGGGCTACTTCAACGTTCCCGCCCTGGCGTTCGGCGGGACCAGCGTCCTGATCGTGGTCGGCGTCGCGCTCGACACGCTCCAGCAGGTCGAATCGCACCTGCTGATGCGGCACTACGAAGGGTTCGTCAAGCGCAGCCGTATTCGCGGCGGGCGGAGAATGTAGACATGCGCCTCGTCCTGCTGGGGCCGCCCGGCGTGGGCAAGGGAACTCAGGGGCGACGGCTCGCGACGGAACGCGGCTGGGCGCTCGTCTCGACCGGGGACATGCTCCGCGACGCGGTCGCGCGGCAGACCCCGCTCGGGAAGCAGGCGAAGCAGATCATGGATGCAGGGCACCTGGTGCCCGACGACGTGATGGTCGGGCTGGTTCGGGAGCGCACGAGCGAAACGGACGCCCGCGTGGGGTTCGTGCTCGATGGCTTCCCGAGGACGGTTCCGCAAGCGGACGCGCTGGGCGCGATGCTCGCGGAGCGGTCGCAGGAACTGGATGTGGCGGTGCTGCTGCAGGCGCCGGACGAGGAACTCGTCCGCCGGCTCAGCAGTCGGTGGGAGTGTCCGGTTTGCCGGCGGGTCTTCAACTCGCTGTCGGCGCCCGCGAAGGACGGACGTCATTGCGACGACCATCCGGCGACGGAGCTGCGGCAGCGGGCGGACGACACGGAGGCGACGGTGCGGAAGCGGTTGCAGGTGTACCGCGACCAGACCGCGCCGCTGGTGGAGTACTACCGGTGCCGGGGCCGCCTGAAGGAAGTGCAGGGTATCGGGGCTCTCGACGAGGTCTACGGCGCGCTGACGGCAGCGGTCGAGGGCTGAGCCGGGGAGCACATGGTCTACACGAGGAATCGGGAGGAGATCGAGAAGATCCGCGTATCGGCGCAGCTCGTGGCGATGACGCTTCGCGAGCTGGGCCGGGCGGTGAAGCCGGGGGTCACGACCGCCGAGCTGGACCGCCTCGCGGAAACCTTCATCCGGGATCACGGCGGGCGCCCCGCGTTCAAGGGCTACCGCGGGTTTCCGGCCTCGATCTGCCCCTCGGTGAACGAAGAAGTGGTCCACGGGATTCCGGGCCCGCGCGAGCTTCGCGAGGGCGACATCGTCGGAATCGACGTGGGCGTCGAGAAGGACGGGTACTACGGCGACGCGGCGCGCACCTTCCCGGTGGGCGGCGTGAGCGACGAGGCCCGGAGGCTGATGGACGTGACGCGCGAATCGCTCCTCGAGGGCATCGCGCGGGTCCGCCCGGGGAACCGGGTGGGCGACATCTCGAACGCGGTGCAGAACCACGCGGAGCGCCACGGTTTCTCGATCGTGAAGGCCCTCGTGGGACACGGCATCGGGCGCGAGATGCACGAGGAACCGGCGGTGCCGAACTTCGGCCCGGCGGGGCGGGGACCGAGGCTCATGACCGGCCAGGTGCTGGCGATCGAGCCGATGGTCAACGCCGGCGGGTTCGAAGTGGTGACGCGGCCGGACGGGTGGACGGTGGCGACGAAGGACGGGCGACTCAGCGCCCACTTCGAGCACACCGTGGCAGTGGGTACGGACGGCCCCGAGATCCTCTCGGAGCTGCCGGACGAGTGAGAGAACAGAGGGGTTCCTTGGCGAAAGAAGAAGGCATCCAGGTCGAAGGCACCGTGGTCGAGGCGCTCCCGAACGCGACGTTCCGCGTGGAGCTCGAGAACGGCCATCGGCTGCTCGCCCACATCTCGGGCAAGATGCGGATGCATTTCATCAAGATCCTGCCGGGCGACAAGGTGACGGTGGAGCTGTCGCCGTACGACCTGTCCCGCGGCCGGATCGTCTATCGGTACAAGTAGGAGCCGTCACGCGCCGCGCGGAGGTCCCGCGCGTCCCGCGTGTCGGAGCCGGGCGGTGGCAACTGAGCCTCCGCGCAGTCGGGGTGAACCGCGCCGTGAACGCGCCGCGGGGCCCGGGAGAACGGCGATGAAGGTTCGTGCGTCCGTGAAGAAGATCTGCGAGCACTGCAAGGTGGTGCGTCGCAAAGGCGTCATTCGTGTGATCTGCAGCCGCAACCCGCGGCACAAGCAGCGTCAGGGCTGAAGGAGGAGTTCGGTGGCTCGTATCGCAGGAATCGATCTCCCGACCGAGAAGCGCATCGTGGTCGCGCTGACCTACATCTACGGCATCGGTCCGACGACCGCGAAGAAGCTGCTCGCGTCCGCCGGCGTGAGCCCGGACACCCGCGTGAAGAACCTCAGCGACGAGGACGCGGGCAAGCTGCGGAGCCTCATCGAGCGCGAGTACAAGGTCGAGGGCGCGCTGCGCAGTGAAATGGCGATGAACATCAAGCGCCTGATGGACATCGGCGCGTATCGCGGGCTGCGTCACCGCCGCAACCTGCCGGTGCGCGGCCAGCGCACCAAGACGAACGCGCGCACGCGCAAGGGTCCCAAGAAGACCGCGGGGCGGGTCACGAAGAAGCCCGTGCCGGGCAAGAAGGGCTGATTCGGCGGCGCGCCTGAGCGCGTCCAGCCAGGAGGTTTCGAGTGGCGGATGTCAAGAAGTCCAAGAAGCGCGACCGCAAGGTGGGGACGAATGGTGTCGCCCACCTGCGAGCGAGCTTCAACAACACCATCATCACGATCACGGACATGGACGGAAACGTCATCAGCTGGGCCAGCGCGGGCAAGGTGGGCTTCAAGGGCTCGCGCAAGAGCACGCCGTTCGCGGCCCAGGTGGCGGCCGAGAACTCGGCCCGCGAGGCGGTCAACATGGGCCTCAAGCGCGTCGAGGTGTGGGTCAAGGGGCCCGGTGCCGGCCGTGAAGCCGCGATCCGTTCCCTGCAGGCCGCCGGTCTCGAGATCTCCGCGATCAAGGACGTCACTCCCATCCCGCACAACGGTTGCCGCCCGCCCAAGCGGCGCCGCGTCTAGGAGAGCCCGAGCATGGCGGTTTATCACGACGCACGGTGCCGGCTGTGCCGGCGCGAGGGCATGAAGCTCTTCCTGAAGGGTTCGCGCTGCTTCACCGACAAGTGCGCCTTCGAGAAGCGCGGCTACGCCCCCGGCGAGCACGGCAAGAGCCGGCGCGCCAAGGAAACCAACTACGGCCAGCAGCTGCGCGAGAAGCAGAAGGCCCGCCGCATCTACGGCCTGCTGGAGCGGCAGTTCCGCCACACGTTCGCCAAGGCCATCGAGACCAAGGGCGTGACGGGTGAGGTGCTGCTCCAGATGCTCGAGCGCCGCCTCGACAACTTCGTCTTCCGCCTCGGCTTCGCGCCGTCGCGGAGCGCCGCCCGCCAGCTCGTGCGCCATCGCCACTTCGCCGTGAACGGCCGCACCGTGGACATCCCTTCGTTCCTGGTTCGCGCCGGGGACGAGGTCACGGTCCGCGAGAAGAGCCGCGACCTGGCCGTGATCAAGAGCTCGCTGGAAGCCCGCAAGGGCCAGGGCGTCCCGGACTGGGTCGACCTGAATGCCGAACGGCTCTCCGGCCGGGTGCTCAACATCCCGACCCGCGCCTCCATCGGCGTGCCCATCAACGAACAGCTGATCGTCGAGCTCTACTCGAAGTAACGATTCGCCTTCTCCCAACGGGAGGCTTGCCGATGAAGTGGAAGAATCTGCAGATGCCCAAGCAGCTCACGCCCGATCCGGGGAACAACGACCGGTACGGCAAGTTCACCCTCGAACCCCTCGAGCGCGGCTTCGGTGCCACGCTGGGGAACGCGCTGCGTCGCGCACTGCTCTCGTCGCTCCAGGGCGCCGCGATCACCGCGGTGCGGATCGACGGTGTGCTGCACGAGTTCTCGACGCTGCCGGGCGTCATCGAGGACGTGACGGAGATCGTCCTCAACCTGAAGCAGGTGCGCCTCAAGTTGTTCGGCGACGGCCCCAAGAAGGGCGTCTTCGAGATGAACGGGCGCGGCGAGGTGAAGGCCGGCAATCTCCAGGTGGACCCGGAGGTGCAGGTCCTGAATCCCGACCTGCACGTCGCGACGCTGAACCGCGACGGCGACCTGCGGATGGAGGTCGAGATCAACGGCGGGCGCGGCTACGTGTCGGCCGACCAGCACTCGCAGACGGACCGCCCCATCGGCGTGATCCCGATCGACTCGCTGTTCTCGCCGGTGACGAAGGTCAACTACACCGTCGAGGCCACGCGCCTCGGCCAGCGCATCGACTACGACAAGCTCACGCTCGAAGTGTGGACGGACGGCAGCATCCTGCCGCACGACGCCGTCGCCATGGCGGCGAAGATCCTCCGCGACCACTTCAGCCTCCTCATCAACTTCGAAGAGGAGCCGGAGCAGGAAGTCGAACAGTCGGTGGATCCCGAGATCGACCGCATCCGCAAGCAGCTCGACAAGAGCGTCGAGGAGCTGGAGCTGTCGGTGCGCTCGAGCAACTGCCTCCGCGCCGCCGAGATCAAGACCATCGGCGAGCTCGTCACGAAGGGCGAGGCGGAGATGCTCAAGTTCCGGAACTTCGGCCGCAAGTCGCTGAAGGAGATCCAGGACATCCTCGGCGAAATGGGCCTGCACTTCGGCATGGACATCAGCCGCTACTACGAAACGAAGACGCCGTCGAAGGCGGAGGTCTGACGCCGGCCGCGACCCGCGGTCCCGACGCCACGCTCGACTCGAGAGGACAGGGCAGCACATGAGACACCGCAAGGACCATCGCAAGCTGAGCCGCACGCACGAGCACCGGCGTGCGCTGCTGCGGAACCTGGTCACGGCGCTCTTCCAGTACGAGCGCATCGAGACCACCGTGGCCAAGGCCAAGGAGGCGCGGCGGCTCGCCGAGCGCATGATCACGTTCGCGAAGGAAGGCGACGTGGCCGCGCGGCGCCACGTGTCGCGCTTCGTGACGAAGCCCGCGGTCGTGACGAAGCTCTTCGCCACGATCGCGCCCTGGTACACCGAGCGCAACGGCGGCTACACGCGCATCATCCGCATCGGCCACCGGCTGGGTGACGCAGGCGAGACCGCCTACCTCGAGCTGGTGAAGTCGGCCGAGCAGAAGGAGCAGGAGCGCCAGGCGCGCATCGCCGCGGCGGAGGCGAAGGCCCTCGCCGAGAGCGGTGCCAAGCCCGAGAAGAAGAAGGCGAAGGCCGAGGCCGAGGAGTCGGCCGAGGCCCCGGCCGAGAGCAAGCCCAGGCGCGGCGCCCGCAAGGAGAAGGTGGGTGCCGGCACGACCGGCGGCGGCCAGAAGCAGCGCCGCACGCAGCGCAAGGTCGGGGGCTGACGCCCGAAAGCCGAGCAGCCGGTCCCAGCAGCGTGCCGCGGGCGGGAGGGCGACCTTCCGCCCGCGGCGTTTGGTCCTCACCCCGCTGACCCGCCGCACCACCCGGAGGCGAGCCCCTTGTCCCATCCGCCCGTTCGCGCCCGCCGGCGCTGGCCATCGCGGG
>CAZIXL010000080.1:0-9087 GCA_964542885.1 uncultured bacterium | reverse complement strand
GTCGTCGCGACGGGCGACGACACGACGGCCATGCTGGTCGTGGGGCCCGACTCGCTGCGCGCGCGCGACGTGCGGCTCGAGGGCGCGCGGCTGCGCTTCACGGTGCAGCGCGGCGCCGAGCCGGCCGAGAGGTTCGACCTGCGCGCGGCGAACGACGCGCTCACCGGCACGCTGGCGGTCGCGAACGTCGGCTCGCACCCCGTGACCGGCCGGCCGGCCAAGCCGGCGGACCACGCGCCGAAGCCCGAACCGCCGCTCGTGCCCGTGCCGGTCGTGATGGGCAACAGCGAGGCGTGGCGCATGCCGGCGCCCGCGCAGCCGGCCGCCGTGCTCGTGCGCGACGCGACCGTGTGGACGGCGGGCCCGCAGGGCACGCTCGAGCACGCGGACCTGCTGGTGCGCTCGGGCCGCATCGCCGCGGTCGGCCGCGGCCTCGTGGCGCCGCCCGGAGCGGTGGTCGTGGACGGCCGCGGCAGGCACGTGGCGCCCGGGATCATCGACGAGCACAGCCACGCGGCGATCCTCGGCAACGTCAACGAGTGCACGAACTCGGTGACGTGCGAGGTGCGCATCCAGGACGTGATCAACTCCGAGAGCACGAACATCTACCGCCAGCTCGCGGGCGGCGTCACGGCCATGCACCTGCTGCACGGCTCGTGCAACGCGATCGGCGGGCAGTGCGCGGTGATCCGCTCGCGGTGGGGCGCACCGCCGGACGAGCTGTACATGTCCGACGCGCCGCCGACCGTGAAGTTCGCGCTCGGCGAGAACCCCAAGCAGGCGAACTTCGGCGCCGACCGCACGAACCGCTACCCCAAGACGCGCGCCGGCGTCGAGGAGACGATCCGCGACGCGTTCACGCGCGCGCAGGACTACGACCGCGCGTGGGCCGAGTGGCGCGCCGGCCGCCGGGCGCTGCCGCCGCGCCGCGACCTGCAGCTGGACGCACTGTCCGAGATCGTCGCGGGCAAGCGGCTCGTGCACTGCCACTCCTACCGCGCCGACGAGATCCTGATGCTCATGCGGCTCGCCGAGCAGTTCGGCTTCCGGATCAACACCTTCACGCACGTGCTCGAGGGCTACAAGATCGCCGACGAACTGGCCGAGCACGGCGCCTCGGCGCTCGGGTTCACCGACTGGTGGCAGTACAAGCAGGAGGTGATCGACGCGATTCCCTGGAACGGCTGGCTGCTCTGGGACCGCGGCGTGAACGAGGGCTTCAACTCCGACGACGCCGAGCTGGCGCGCCGGCTCAACACCGAGGCCGCGAAGGCGATCCGCTACGGCGGCATGCCGCCCGAGGAGGCGATCCGGACCGTGACGCTGAACCCGGCGAAGTCGCTCAAGATCGACGACCGCATGGGCTCGCTCGAGCCGGGCAAGGACGCCGACTTCGCGATCTGGAGCGGCTCGCCGCTCTCGCCCTACTCGCGCTGCGAGCAGACGTGGATCCAGGGCCGCAAGTACTTCGACCGCGAAGCCGATCTCGAGGGCCGCGGAGCGCTCGCGAAGGAGCGCGACGCGCTGATCGCGCGCGCGCGCGCCGCGAAGAAGGACGCGGGGCCCGTCGCCGGCGGACCGGGTCATCGCCGGCCGCCGCGCTACCTCGAGGCGACCGACGAGAGCGGCAACGCGTGCGCCGACCACGACGGCGGCTTCCTGCCGTTCCGCAGCGAAGCGGACCGCGAAGCCGCGGAGGTGTCGCGATGAGCCGCGCCCGCCTGCTCTCGACCGGCGCCCTCGCGGCGCTCGCGCTGTCGCTGTCCGCCCTCGTGGTCCCTGCCGCGGCCGGTCCCGAGTGGACGCCCGCCACCCCGAAGAAGTTCGCGCTCACCGGCGGCACGGTGCACACCGTGACGAGCGGCGTGCTCGAGAACGCCACAGTGCTGATCGACGACGGCCGCATCACCGCCGTGGGGGCGAGCCTGCCCGCGCCGGCCGACGCGACCGTGTACGACTGCCGCGGCAAGCACGTCTACCCCGGCTTCATCGCCGCCAACACCATGCTCGGCCTGGTCGAGATCGGCACGGTCGAGGGCAGCAACGACACGCAGGAGACCGGCCAGCTCAATCCCGACCTGCGCGCCGAGGTCATGGTGAACCCCGACTCGGACCTGCTGCCCGTCACGCGCATCAACGGCGTCACGAGCGCGCTCGTCGTGCCGGGCGGCGGCGCCATCCACGGCCTGTCGGCGCTCATGCACCTGGACGGCTGGACGCGCGAGGACATGACGATCCGCGCCCCGGTCGCCCTGCACGTGACCTGGCCGTCGATGCGCCCGCAGCGGGGCTGGCGCGTGCAGCTGAGCGACGAGGAGCAGGCGAAGCAGCGCGAGCAGGCGCTGCGCACGATCCACGACGCGTTCGACGACGCGCGCGCGTACGAGCAGGCGCGCGCGGCCGAGGGGCGCGCGAACGTGCCCGTGCACGACGCGGACGTGAAGTGGGACGCCATGCGGCGCGTGGTGCGCGGCGAGCTGCCGGTGTGGTTCCACGCCGACGACGCCGCGCAGATCCGCGCGATCCTCGCGTTCGTGGACGAGGAGGGGCTCACGAAGGTCGTGCTGGAAGGCGGCCGCGACGCGGGGCGCTTCGCGCCCGAGCTGGCCGCGCGCGGGATCCCCGTCGTGATCGGCGGCACGCTGGAGCTGCCCGATCGCTCGGAGGACCCCTACGACGAGGCGTTCACGCTGCCGGCGCGGCTGGCCGCGGCCGGGGTGACGTACTGCATCACCGACGGCGGCGGGGCCCAGCGGGCCGCGAACGCGCGCAATCTGCCGTTCCACGCCGCGATGGCCGCCGCGTTCGGGCTGCCGAAGGACGAGGCGCTGAAGAGCGTCACGCTCTACCCGGCGCGCATCCTCGGCGTGGAGGACCGGCTGGGCTCGATCGAGGTCGGCAAGATCGCCGACCTGCAGATCACGGACGGCGACCCGCTCGAAGAGGCCACGCACTGCGAGCAGGTCTTCATCGACGGCCGCCCGATCCCGATGACCAGCCGCCAGACCGCGCTCTTCAAGAAGTACGACGCGAGGCCCCGGGGCAAGCACGCCCGGCCGCGCTGACGCCGATCACGAGGCGAACCGGAGGCGCTCCGCACCGCATGCGGGGCGCCCTCGTGTGGCGCGGCGCTCATCCCGTGCGTTCGGCGCCCTCCGCCGCCTCGCGGGTGTCGGGGTGCTCGGGTCCGAGCGTCTCCTGCAGCATCGGCAGCGCGCGCTCGTAGAGCGCCCGTGCGCGCGATCGCTCGCCGAGCCGTTCCCGGTGGCCGGCCAGGTGCAGCACCACGCGGCCGATGCTGCGCCGGTCGCCGCCGGCGGCGGACTCGAGCACGCGCAGCGCGCGCTCGGACAGGGCGATCGCCTCGCGCGGGCGTCCCAGCGCGCGCTCGCACATCGCGAGCTGGTCGCGCGCGAGCGCGGTGCGCCAGTAGTCCTCGCCGACCGCCTTCGCAAGCACGGCGACCGCGCGCGCGGCGGTGTCGCGTGCGGCCGTCCGCTCGCCCGCGTCCAGCATGACGCCCGCCAGCTCGCTCAGGCTCTCGCCGACCACGGCGTGGTCCGGTCCGTAGCCGTGCTCGAGGAGCGCCAGGCCCTCGCGCATTTCGGCCAGCGCCTCGGCGCCGCGACCGAGCTTCGCGTACGTGCCGCCCAGCGCGAAGCGGTAGTCGCCCAGAACGGGATCGTGTTCGCGGCCCTGGCCGCGCTGGATCGCGATCGCACGCTCGAAGTGCGTGACGGCGGCGGCGGGTTCGTTCGCGTTGCGCAGCAGCAGGCCGAGGTTGAAGTGGTACGTGGTGAGCGCCGGATCGTCGGGACCCAGCGCACGCTCGATGCTCGCCAGTGCCTTCTCGTAGAGCGGGCGGGCCTGCTCGTACTCGCCTCGCTCCAGGTAGACGTTGGCGAGGCCCGCCCAGCTCCCGGCCACGTCGCGATGATCGGGCCCGAGCGCCGCGAGCCGGATGTCGAGCGCCGCGCGGTAGTGGCTCTCGGCCGCGTCGAACTCGCCGAGCCGGCGCAGCAGCCCGGCCAGCACGTACTCGCTCGTGGCGACGTCCAGGTGCCGGGGTCCGAGCGTCTCGCGGCGCAGCGCGATCGCGCGTTCGAGCAGCTCGCGCGCCTGCGGGTACTGGCCGAGGTTGCGGTGCACGGTGCCGAGCGTGTGGTAGAGCCGGGCGCGCACGCGCGGCTCGTCGGCGAGCGCCGTCTCGAGCTGCGCCGTGCCGCGCTCGAGCAGCCGCCGCGCGGCCGCGGCGTCGGGGTTGGCCGAGTCGGGCTCGGAGGCCTCGAAGAGGCCCACGAGGAAGCGCGAGACGCTCTCGGCCGTGCGCGCCTCGTCGCGCGCCTCGGCCTCGTGCCGCCGCGCCTCGTGCTCGGCGGTGCGCGCGCGGAGCATGCCCACGGTCGTCCCGGCGGCGCCGAGCAGCAGCGCGAGCGCCAGCGCGCCGCTGAACGCGGCCGCGGTGCGGTGCCGGCGCGCGAAGCGGCGCAGCTGCTCGGTGGCGCCGGGCGGGCGCGCCGCGATCGGCTGGTCGTCGCGCTCGCGCCGCAGGTCGTCGGCCAGGGCGGGCACGGTGCCGTAGCGCGCCGAGGGCTCCTTTTCGAGCGCCTTGAGCACGATCACCTCGAGGTCGCCCCGGAGCGACGGCACGCGCTGCGAGGGTCGCACGGGCGGCGTGCCGCCGATCGCGCCGAGGGCCGCGTGCAGCGAACCGCGCGGCAGCTCGTAGGGCAGGATGCCGGTGAGCATCTCGTAGAGCAGCACGCCCATCGAGTAGACGTCGCTGCGCAGGTCGATCGCCGCGGCGTCGCCGCGTGCCTGCTCGGGACTCATGTAGGGCAGCGTGCCTTCGATCGCGCGCGGCTCGCTGTGGCGCACCGACAGCGCCACGTCACCGTCGGTGATGCGCGCGAGCCCGAAGTCGAGCACCTTGACGCGCGGGCGCTTCGCGCCCGAGTCCGATTCGTCGGGCGATTCCACGACGATGTTGGAGGGCTTGAGGTCGCGATGGATCACGCCGCGCTGGTGCGCGTACGCGATCGCGTCGCACACCTCGAGGAAGAGCGCGATGCGCCAGCGCCGCTCGGCCGCGTCGGTCGCGGGCGATGGCCGCTGCCGCAGGTACGCATCGAGGGGCTCGCCGTGCACGCGTTCCATGGCGAAGTAGTGCTGGCCGTCCTCGGTGCGCCCGGCGTCGTAGATGGGCGCGATCGAAGGGTGCTGGAGCCGCGCGAGCGCCTCGATCTCGCGGCGGAAGAGCCGCAGCCGCGAGTCGTCGAGGAACGAGCCGCCGCGCACGAGCTTGAGCGCGACCACGCGCCGCGGGTCCTGCTGCTCGGCCTCGAACACCAGCCCCATGCCGCCCTCGCCGAGCAGGCGCAGGATGCGGTAGGGCCCGACCGTGCGGCCGAGCCAGCCGCCCGCCTCCGCCGCGCCGCGCGCGCCGCCCTCCGCGAGCCAGCCGCGCGCCACGCCCTGCACGGGGCGGGCGAGCGCCTCGTCGGAGCCGGGTCGCTCCGCCGCCTCGTCGGCGGCGAGCAGCGCCTCGAGGTCGGGCCGCAGGTCGGGTTCTCCTGCGCACAGGCGGTCGAGCGCCGCGGGCCGTTCGCCCGCCGGCAGGTCGAGCAGCTCGTCGAGCAGCGGCCGCAGGCGCCGCCAGCGCTCGGAATCCAGCGCGCTCATGCGCCCTCCCCGGCCTGCAGCTGCTGCTGCAGGAACGCGCGCGCCGCGCGCCAGTCGCGCTTGATCGTGCGGTCGGTCACGCCCAGCAGCTCCGCGGTCTCCTCGACCGAGAGCCCGGCGTAGAAGCGCAGCTCGACGACGCGCGCGAGGCGTTCGTCGAGCGCCGCCAGCCGCTCGAGCGCCTGGTCGAGCGCGATCAGGTCGGCCGCGTCGTCGTCCACCGCGATCGCCACCGCGTCGAGCGAGAGCCGCTGGCCGCCGTCGCGCTTGCGCGCGGCCTTGGCGCGCGCGTGGTTCAGCAGCACCTGGCGCATGGCGATCGCCGCGACCGCGTAGAAGTGGCGCCGGTCCTCGTAGGGAATCGACGGGCTGCGCACGAGCTTCAGGTACGCCTCGTGCACGACGGCCGTGGTCGAGAGCGTGCAGCGGCCGGCGCGCGCCAGCTGGCCGTGCGCGAGGCCCCGGATCTGGTCGTAGATGCGCGCGAAGACCTCGTCGAGGGCGGCGCGCTCGCCTCCGCGGGCCGCCACGAGGATGGCGGTGATGTCGGTCCGGTCGGCCATGCGCGCGAAGAGCGTAGCCCGGGCGCTTCGTGAACCGCCAGCCGGGAGTGCCGGCCGGGCCCTGCCGCCCGACCGCGCACAGTGGCGATGGCGATGCCGCGCCGCGACCCGCCCGCGCTCGTCGCCCGGGCCGCGGCGCTCGCCCGCACCCCCGCGCGGCCTCGCCACCACCACCGCTAGCCTCTCCGCCCGAGTCATCCCCGCCGCCATCCACGAGGAGAAGACCCATGCCCACCATGACCCGGCACGTGCTCGGCACGTTCTGCTGGCCCGAGTGCGCCACCACCGACGCCGCCGCGACGAAGGCGTTCTATTCCGAACTGCTCGGCTGGACCTGGAACGAGCAGGACATGGGCGAGTCCGGCAAGTACTACATGGCCCAGATACAGGGCCGCGACGTCGCCGCGATGTACGTGCTCGACGACAGGATGCGCGCCATGGGCATTCCGCCGCACTGGGGCTCGTACGTGAGCGTGGCGAGCGCCGACGAGTCGGCGAAGCAGGCCGAAGCGCTCGGGGGCAAGGTGCTCATGGGCCCGTTCGACGTGATGCAGCACGGGCGCATGGCCATCCTGCAGGACCCGGTCGGCGCCACGTTCTGCGTGTGGCAGGCGAAGGAGCACTGCGGCGTCGGCCTGCTGGGCGAGCCCGGCTCGCTCGGCTGGACGCAGCTCAACGTGACCGATCCCGGGAGGGCGAAGACGTTCTACACGGGTCTCTTCGGCTGGGACTCGCGGGAGGACGCGGATCCGATGGGCGGCACGTACACGACGTTCCTCAAGGCCGACGGAGCCGCGGGCGGCATGATGGCGATGCCGCCGGGCGCGGGTGCGCCGTCGCACTGGCTCGTCTATTGGAGTGTGGCCGACACGCGTGTTTCGCATGCGAAGGCCGCCGCGCTCGGCGCGAAGACGTTCGTGCCGCCGACGGACCTTCCCGGCATGCTCACGTTCGCGGTGATGGCCGACCCGCAGGGCGTGATGTTCGCGCTCGTGCAGTTCCACGCCGCGCCGTAGCCGCGACCGGCCTCGCACGGACGGGGCACGTCCGCATCGGGCCCGCGCCGGTCTCCCCACGGCGCGGGCCCCGGTGTGTCCGCGCGATGCGACGACGCTCGTTCGCGTTTGACCGAACACATCGAAGTTCGATCGTGCGGTGCAAGTGCATCGAGCTCGCGTGCGTCGCGAAAATGTTCGGGACTCGCAAGCGCGCGTCCCCTAGTCTTCCTGCGTTCGGCGCCGGTTCCGGCGCCGACTTTCGTTCACGCCGTTGCTCCCCCCTTCGCCGGAGGCTCCGTGCGCCCATTGCCACTCCTGCTCAGCTCGCTCCTCGTGTCCTCGCTCGCGGCCGCCGCCGCGGCGGCGCCGGCCCCGCGGCCGTGGACGCCCCCGACGGCCCTGGCCACCATCGAGACCGCGGTGGACGATGATCCCGACATGCCGAAGGGGCTCGCGCCCGAGATCGACAAGGCGCGCTACATGGAGCTGCGGGAGGAGTACTACCGCCTGCGCTGGGACGCGCCGTTCGACCAGGCCTACAACGGCCGGCTCGAGGCGATCGCCCAGATGCGCAGGCAGGACCGCCAGCTCGGCGCGTTCGCGGCGCCCGGGTACTGGACGCCGATCGGCCCCGCGCCCATCCCGAACGGCCAGACCACGTCGATCTCCTCGCCCGTGAGCGGGCGCGTCTCGGCGATCGCCGTGGACCCGACGGACCCGAACATCGTCTACGTCGGCGGCGCGCAGGGCGGCGTGTGGCGCTCGCTCGACGGCGGCGCCAACTGGACGCCGCTCTTCGACGCGCAGGCCACGCTGGCCATCGGCTCGCTGGCGCTGGCGCCGTCGGACCCGAACATCCTCTACGTGGGCACCGGTGAGGCGAACCTGTCCCTCGACTCCTTCTTCGGGCTCGGCCTGTACCGGATCGACAACGCGAAGACGGCGCCGGTCGTGAGCGGGCCGTTCAACCCGACGCCGACCAACGACGTGATGGGCGCGCAGACGTTCACCGGCCGCTCGATCGCGAAGGTCCTCGTCGACCCGACGAATCCCGCGACCGTGTTCGTCGCCGTCTCGAGCGGCGTCGGCGGCGCGGGCGGCGACGCGTTCGGCGCCTCGCCCCCGATCACCGCGCTGCGCGGCATCTACCGTTCGACCAACGCGACGTCGGCGAGCCCGGCGTTCACCAAGCTGACGGTGACGGCGACCGGCAGCATCGCGCCCGACGTGACCGGCAACCGGATCGTGACCGACATGGTCTACGACCCGACCGACACGTCGTGGAACACGATCGTCTGCTGGGTCTACGGCAACGCGGCCGTGGCCGACGGTGGCATCTACCGCACGACCAACGCCCTCGCGGCGAGCCCGACGTTCGCGCAGACGTTCGTGACCACCACCGGCAGCTCGCGCGGCGCGTTCGCGGTCAACCGCGTGGGCGGCACGACCACGATGATCGTCGCGACCGGCGAGGCCGCGTCGGGCACGGGCTGCACGAGCGGCTCGGGCTGCCTGCGGCGCTCGACGGACGGCGGCGCCACCTGGTCAGGCAAGCTCCTCGGCGGCGGCGGCTTCTGCGGCGGCCAGTGCTGGTACGACAACCCCGTCGCGATCAGCCCCGCCGACGCGAACCTCATCCTGATCGGCGGCGCCGGCAACGGCACCTGTTCGCGCGTGTACGCGCGCTCGATCAACGCCGGCGCGTCGTTCACCGGCGCGGGCGGGGCCGACGTCGGCCTGCACGCGGACGCGCACGCGATCGAGTTCGCGCCGTCCAACCCGAGCATCGTCTATGAAGGCAACGACGGCGGCGTCTGGAAGTCCGTCGACGGCGGCGCGACGTG
>CAZIXL010000079.1:0-9165 GCA_964542885.1 uncultured bacterium | reverse complement strand
CCACGCTGTACGCGCCCTGCGCGAGGTTCGCGAAGTGGAATTCGCGGGACGTGGGGGCGAGTGAATCCACGGCCACCAGGTTCGCGCCCGAGTACAGTTCCACACGCGTCGGCGGGAACGGCGGGTTCTGCAGTTCGGGCGTGAGGGTCGGATCGAAGAACACCGAGCCCGTCAGCGCCCCCGGCCACACGTCCGGCGCCGGCCGGATGCCCGTCGGCGTGAGGACCGTCGTCGCGTTGTTCTTCCCGCAGCCGGTCGCGAGCACGTACGCGCCGGTGGCGGCGACGAGAAGCAGGGTGAGGGCGAGCGAGCGCTTCATCGGACGTCGATCAGGGAGTTGAACCCGCCGTAGCCGTCGTCGGTCCGGTTCGGGTTGTTGGGGTCTTCCTTCCAGTTCTGCCGGTCGATCACGAACTTGTACTGGTAGCGGCCTGGCGGCAGCGGCTCGGTGCGCGTCCAGATGCCGTCGCCGTCCTCGTCCTTCATTTCGCCGACCAGGAAGCTGCCGGTCTGGGCCTGCCCGCGCAGCCAGTCGTTCTCGGGCCAGTTGCCCGCGAGCTGCACCACGCGCGCCGACGGCGCCTCGAAGCGGAAGACCACGCCGTTCGGCGTCTGGCTGGGGGGCGGCAGGCGGCGCTTGATGAAGTTGAGGGTGCTGCAGCCCGTCGCGAGCAACCCCGCTGCGAGGGCGACGAAGGCGAGCGTTCGAATGGGTCGTCGCATGAACTCCTCCCGCGGCCCGCTAGAAGTGGACGACCGCTTCGAGCTGCAGCCGGCGCTCGTTCTGCAGCGCCCGCTCGGCGGCCGAGATCTGCGGCGCGAGGCTGAGCCAGTCGGTTTCCGCGATGTAGCCGTTCGCGTGACGGTCGTACAGGTACTGCTCGCGCCCGATGGGGGCGAACTCGTTCGTGACGGGGTCGAGCACGCTCGGCGCGACGCCCCAGCCGAGGCCCACGTGGATGCCCTCGGCGAACCGGTAGCGGAACTCGGCGAAGTTGCTCACGTAGCCGCGGTCCAGCTTCAGCGCGGGCGCGTCGTACTTGACCCAGCGCGTGTCGTTCGTGAACCGCAGGGCGGGTGTCAGGTCGAAGCCGAACAGGAACAGGTTCTCCGCGTAGCGGGGGCGCAGGCCCAGCTTCACGCCGGTGAAGTCGCCGCGCCAGTGGAAATCCACGTTTCCCCTGCGGCGGATCGGCACGTCGATCCCGTGCCGGATGCGGTACGCCTTCGACTCGCCGAGCAGGGTCAGCCGGTCCACGCTCACGACCTGCCCGTCCTGCTGCAGCCACATGTTCCCGCTCGGGAACCACATCTGGTACTCCCACGCGGTGCGCGGGTCGTAGTCGAACTTCGTCAGCTCGAACGAGAGCGAGGTACGGAGCTCCCGCCCCAGGTAGTAGCGCCAGTTGCGGTCCCAGCGCAGCCGCCACTCGTCCATCGAGTTCTCCACGTCACGCAGGTCGGTGTAGGTGCCGCGCTGGAAATCGAGGTTCTCGAAGCGCTGGTGGTCGGTGTTCGCGAGGCCGGCCGGCGCGACCGGCGGCATGGCCCAGGCGGGGTAGGTGTGCGACTGGTGCTCGTACTCCGCCGTCAGCACGATGTCGCCTTCCGCCAGCGTCCACGAGCCCCCCGTGATCAGGCGGGCGCTCTCGTCGAGGTTGAAGTGCTGGCCGTCGGGCGTCGAGATGCGCAGCGCCTCGATGCTGCCCGGGCCCGTTCCCGAGATGTCGTGCGCCACGAAGTCCACCCGCGCGCCGCGGTCCATCATGTCGAGCCGCCGCGCCCCCTGCAGGTACTCGCCCCAGACCGAGGAGCCTTGCGGCAGGGGCACGCGCACCTCGGCGCCGCCGGAGAAGGACTGCTGCTCCGTCTGGCCGGTGTAGAGGACACCGGTCGAATCCGAGGTCGTCTGCACCAGTGCCAGGGTGCCCAGGCGATAGCCGCGGTCCACGCGGCCCAGGACGCCCACGCGGGCGATGCCGGTCAGCTCCCGGCGGATCGAGCCGGCGAACACGTCGCTCGCCCCGTCGCCGAAGCCGAATCCGACGCCGCCGTCGCCGACGTCCATCGCCGACACCTTCGAGTACTGGCCGGGGACCAGTCCGAAGGTGAGCGAATCGATCCGGGCCGTGCGGAGTTGCTGCCAGGCTTTCGTGATGCCGTCCGCCTCGAAGTTGAAGGGGATGCCGTTGCGCGTGAGGTTGTAGGTGAGCCGCTGGACGGTGAAGGGGATGCTGAAGAGCGTCGAGGTGGTGTCGCCGCTGCCGGCGAACTCCGTTCCGCCGACCGAATTGTTGTCCGCGTACAGGAAGCGGCTGTCGAAGCCCAGCTTCCCGGTCGTCAGCTGGAAACCGTCGCGCTGGTACCCGAACGGGTGCCCGTAGATCCCGATGTCGCCCACCAGCCGCGCGGGGTCGTCCCAGGTCGGGATGGTTTCGCTGGTGAAGCCCATCAGCTTCATGTCGGGCGGTTCGAGCGAGAGCGAACCGCGCTTGAAGTTGAGGCGCGAACGGTAGTCCTGCACGTCCTCCTTCTGCGGGTCGATGTTCGTGAGGACCTTGGCGTTCAGCACGTCGGAGATGCGGATGCCGAACCCGAGATCGATGTCGAACGTCGGCCGCGTGATCTCGTAGCGCGAGAAGACGGGATCGAACGCGATCTCGGTGAGGCTGTGGACCCGGCCGCCGATCGTGATCTTTGGGCTGTAGGCCGTGTTCGAGGTCGCGGCCTGCTGGACGAGCGAGCCGTCGGCGCCCACCTTGACCACGCTGTTGCCGAACTCGCCGGCCGTGACCCCGTTCTCGGGGTCCGCGAACCACTGCCCGTCGACGACGAACTTGTACGGGTGCGTCCCCGCGGGAAGGGCGAGCGTCACGCTCCAGACACCGTCCGCGCCCTTGACCATCGGGTTGGCCGTGGCGTTCCACCCGTTGAACTCGCCCGCCCACGTCACGGTCGTGGCGTTCGGGGCCGTGTAGGTGAACCGGACGCCGCCCGGCACGGCCTGCGGCGTCGCCTGGACGGCCGCGCCGAAGCACAGGGCCGCGAGCACGAGCGCGGCGGCCAGGCCCCGCGCGGGGGGGATTCGGAACGGGATGAACATCAGAAGTTCCCCTTCAGGATGAGCTTGACGATGTCCCGCTGCTCGCCGCTGCCGTTGAGGTTGCCCTCGTCCACGGGCATCGAGCCGCCACCGATGTAGTCCGGTCCGTACTGCAGGAACATTTCCATGTTCCCGGTGGGGCGGTACTGGAGCTGGGTGAAGATCGCCTCGCGCAGGATGCTCGGGTCGTTGCCGAACGCGAAGCGGTTGTAGACCTTCGTGTGGTCCGAGAGGTTGAGCGAGGCCTCGAGGACGAACAGTTCCTTCTTGTCCGGCGTGCCGAGGTCGCGGAGCTTGGACTGGACCCGGAGCCAGGCGAGCCGGCTTTCGACCTGCATCTCGTTGAACCAGGACAGCTGCGTCTCGCGGCGGGTGCCGGCGACCGACGGCCGGTACGTGTCGGTGCGCTTGTAGGCGGTCTTGCCGGTGAAGCCGTTGATGAACTCCACGTACAGCTCGTTGTAGAGCTCGCGCGTCCGGATGTGGCTCGTCACGCGGGGCCCGTACCACAGGAGGTTGTTCGTGTAGGTGATCGCGCGCTCCGGGAACAGGTAGTAGCTGTTGAGGAAGAAGCCCGTCTCGTCGGCGTTGCCCGGCCCGCCGAGGTTGTTCCGCCACTTCGGGCCGCGCGTCCACCAGCCGGGCGTCGTGTTGAGGTAGCCGGTCCGCCCCGAGCCGAGACGGAAGGAGCGGACCTCGGCCTGCAGGACCGAGGCCTTGTCGAAGCGGAAGCCCAGCGGCCGCTTGAACGCCGTCACCACCGGGGACACCACCGAGTCGGGGTGGGGGTCGTCGTAGAAGCTCTGGCCGTACTCGACCGAGACGTCGGCCCCGGCCACGTTGAGGCGCACGTCCGCGGCCAGGATCGAGTTCCACGGCGCCGGACCCGAGACGCTGTCCGAGCCCATCCAGCCTTCCTGCCGCGTCCACGTCAGCCCGGTGCGCAGGGCGTCGTTCTTGAGGAAGGACCGCCGCGCGCGCAGGACCCAGTCGTCGGTGGTCCGCAGGACACGCTGCGCCGCGATCGAATCGCGCGGCGCGTGCGGCACGCCCGGGAAGTTGCCCGGGTTGAACTCCCCGCTCTGGTCGGCGGCGATCAGCGTGAAGCTGGTCTTGTTCCAGCCCCACGTGTCGAGGCGCAGGCCCTGCGCGTCCCCGCGGCCATTGACCCAGGGGATCAGGTGCCAGTCGATGTAGAAGCGGTCCTGCCGCGAGAACAGGTACGCGTCCACGCCCTTCTGGCCGAACTCCCGGCGGAAACGCAGGTGCCCTTCGCGCCACTTGAACTCGGGCGAGGGGTTGTTGTTGTCGCTCGGGTTGTAGGCCGCTTCGAACTTCATGAACGACTCGACACCGGCGAGCGGCTGCGAGAACAGCCGGAACTGGATGTTGTTGTAGACCTCGCTGTTGTTCGAATCGAAATCCCACAGGTAGGTGCGGTCCCACTTGTGCAGGTCGAGCATCAGCTGGTAGTCGCCCTCGAGCTTGGTCGCGGCGTGCGCGCCGGGGGCCGTCGCGAACAGGGCGAGGGCGAGGAGCAGGAGCCGGCGAGGGGTCTTCACCGTTCCTCCCGATGGCCGGGGCGGAATCGCAGCGACACGCGGTACGAGGCGCCGAGGTCGCGGCTCGTCTCGGCGGCGGCGTCGATCTGGACCCCCCGGTGGAAGATGCCGAAGCCGCCCGTGAACTCGAGGTCCGTCGGCGGGCTGTCCGCCTCGTAGGTGCTGGCCAGGTTGGTGAGCCCGGAACGGATCGCGAAGACGTCGAAGAAGCGGATCTCCATCCCGGCGCTGAGCAGCGACGGGCCGCGCGCGGCCTGCCGCCAGCCGAAGCTCAGCGTGGACTCCCGGTTCCAGCGCAGCGCCACGGCCGCCTCCTGGCGAACCGTCCGCCGGTCGCCGCCCGACCCCGCCACGAACTCGTAGCGGGGCTGGAGAAGGTCGTGCGCCACCCATGCGATGTCGGCGTTCCACGGCGTGCGCCACCTGGCGCCCGCGTCGAGCGAGCCCTTGGATACGGTGCCGTAATCGAGCGTACCGACCCCCGCGAGGTCGAACGGCTGGAACGAGGCGCGGCCGAACACGAACGTCGCGCCGACGTCGAACTGCGAGCCGTCGGGGGTGCGCGACAGGCGCCGCCCCGCGGCGAGGCAGAACTGGTCCTCGGCGTAGATGTCCGCCACCGAGGTGCGGTGCCAGGCCGCCGACCAGCCCGTGTTCCACCGCCGCCCGCCCAGGACGAGCGCGTTCTCGGAGAGGTTCTCGACGCCGTAGGGCTTCGAGTAGTCGACCATCACCTCGGGGCCCGCGAGCGTCGCGAGGGCGGCGGGATTCCAGTGGTAGGCCGACGCGTCGTCCACGACCGCCATCGAGGAGGGCCCGAGCGCGATCTCGCGCGCGCCGACGCTCGTCAGTTCGAAGTACGCGGCGGCCGGGGAGACCCAGGCCAGCGCGAGCGCGAGCGCCAGTGCCAGGCGCCTCATCGCACCACCACCATGGCCTTCGTGGCCCGGTCGAGGTTCGATTCGATCACCAGGCGAAGCACGTAGATGCCCGGCGGGACGAGGCGCCCGGCCTCGTCGCGGCCGTCCCAGCGCGAGAGCCCCGCCTGGTCCAGGGTCGCGTCGGCGTCCAGCGCGAGGACGTTGCGGTTCAGGAACAGGTTGCGGACCCAGCGACCGCTCGCGTCGTAGACGTTCGCCGAGAGCGTGACGTTGCGCGCGGTGTCGAGCGGGTTCTCCGGATCGAGCGGCGGATCGAGCCGGAAGTGGAAGTGCACCTCGTCGGCGAAGTCGGGGCGGAAGGCCGGCCGGTCCAGCGTGAGCTCGGCGATCGAGAACCGGAGCGGCGTGATGGGCGGCGGGAAGCGGAAGCTCGTCCGCTCCTTCGGCGAGACGCCCCAGTCCGGGATCCCGTCGGGGCCCCCGCGCCCCATGCCGGTGTCGTCGATCTCGTCGAGGTCGATGATGGCGTAGTTGTCGAGCAGCACGAGCTTGCCACCGTCGTTGTCGTGGCCGCGCAGGTTGTCTGGGGCGGAGTCCGGACCGCCACTGCCGTCCCAGCCCGCGGTCAGGAAGGCGCAGACCTTGATCGACTGGACCCCGAGCGGCATGCGGTGGAGCGTGTCGGCGACCCCGCCGACCGTGACGAACGTGTCGCGCACGCCGCCGTTCCCGCTCAGTCCCGCGAAGACGTTGCGCCAGGGGATGGCGAACTCCATCGAACGCCCGTCGTTGCCCTGGTCGAACGTCGCCACCGCGCGGAACTGCGGCCCGACGGTCTGGTCGTCCACCTGGTTTCCCGAGACCTGGGTGATGAGGCGCGGATCGTGGTTCTGGTCCCACGTCGCCCCGAACAGGTCCGGCATGAACTCGTCGCCGGGGAAGCGGCCGAACGTGTCGAAGTTCACGTTCCGCCGCCAGGAGTTCAGCGCCGTCATCGAGCCCAGGCCGCGGTTGGGCATGGTGTCGAAGAACAGCACCATGTTGTTGCCCCAGATCTTCCCGTCCACGGCGGCGTACAGGTACTGCGCGTCCCACGACAGGTGGATCTGGTAGATCTCGTTGTTCTGCCACTTCGAATCGTCGGCCGGCTCCTCGAACTCGCCCTTCGCGTTGTAGCCGAACACGTCCTCGTCGCCGGGGACGAACTCCGACGTGTAGCCGTCGATGCGCATGCGGGCGCTGAGGTCGCGGGCGGTGCGGGCGGAGGCGGGGAGGGCGGTCAGCGCCAGCAGCAGGGCGGCGCCGAGGAGCGGGGTCGGGCGCAAGGGCGAGTCCGTTCGGACGGGGGAATCGTCGACTGGGTCGGAAACTGCGCCGCGCATCATGCGAGCGACGTCCGGGACAGGTCAAGCCGGTCCCCGCCGTGGTCGTTTCGGTCGCGAATCGAGGGGCGGGTTGCCGGATCGGTCGGGCGGAAGCGCCGATTGCGCCGGTCCGGGGGCGCCACTACAATTCGCCCGCACTTTGCAAAGGATGCCGCGCCGGGCGGACTCAGGGCCGCCTCGCCGCCAGGTCATTCGGGCCGGACCTGCACCCCGCGTCGTCCCCTCTCGCGGCCCGCCGGAGACACTGCCCCATGAGAAGGTTTGCGACTTCGGTCCTCGCGATGCTCCTGCTCGCATTCGCGCTGCCGTCCATGGCCGCCACCCCGCAGACGATCGTCGTGGATGGCGTGAACGACTTCGATGTGTCCAACCTGCTCGGCAACGACGTCGGCGACACGCAGACCGGCTGCACGCCCGCGGCGCTGCCCATGGACCTCGGCCGCATCTGGGTCACGAACGACGCCAACTTCCTCTACCTCGGCATCGAGTTCTCGCGCACCTGCTACTGCGACATGAACCTGGGCCTGGCGTTCGACGTCGGCACGGCGGGCGGCGGCACGACCGACCCGTTCGGCCGCAAGATCGGCTGGGCGAACGTGCCGTTCAAGCCGGACTACGTCATCTACGACGTCACGCCGACCGACTGCAACTCGTTCAACTACGAGGTGTTCTACAAGGACACGCTGAGCACCTGGCAGAACCGCTCGACGGCGCTCAACCCCGCGTGGGGCTCCGGGGCCAACGGCCTCGGGATCGTCGACAGCCTGAACTTCAAGGAGATGAAGATTCCCCTCTCGGCGCTCGGGGTGTCGGCCGGCACGGTCATGCACCTCGAGTTCTGGGTGACCCAGGAAGGCACCACCAAGGGCCCGCTCGACGCGTTCGCCAGCGACGACGTGCAGATGTCGCACGTCGGCTCGACCACGTACGACACGACGGCCGTGGTGCAGATGACGCAGATGGTGGCCTACACGGTCCAGAACGCCGTCGACACGCAGGCGCCGACCGTCCAGACCGCGCAGGCGGTGGGCTTCCAGGTCCTGGCCAACGGCCAGTTCGGGCTGCTCTCCAACAAGATCGACCTGCAGTTCAACGAGCCCGTGGACCTCACGACCTCGCAGGTCGCCGGCAACTACGCGTTCTCGGGCCCGCTCACGCGCACGGTCACGAGCGCGGTTCGCGACGCCTCCTCGTCGAGCCTCGTGCACCTCACGCTCAACTCGGCGATCAACGCCAACGCCGCGGCCTACCTGGTCACCGTGTCGAACGTGAAGGACCTGGCCGGCAACCCGATCGTCGCGAACGGCACCACGAACGTGGCTGGCTTCTTCCTGCAGAACGTCACGTTCAACGCGAACATCAAGCTGCCCCTGTGCGCCGGCACGTTCGCGGCGAGCGACACGTTTACCGTGCTCGGCAGCGTCAATCCGCTGACGTTCAGCCTGTGCGACAACGCGCTGATGACCGACGCGAACACCGACTCGATCTACACCGTGACGGTGCCGTTCTGCCTGCTCCGCAACGCCGGCACCGGTACGGGCAGCTCGATCCTCGAGTGGAAGCTGGCGGCGAAGTGCAACACGTACGAACCCTTCGCCGGGAATCGCGTCGACACGCTGAGCAGCGCGAACGGCGCGAGCGTCGTGAAGAACGTGAACTGGGGGAACGAGGACCCGGCGAACTACACCTCGGCCCCGGTGGACGTCGTCTTCCAGGTCGACGCGGGCCTGTTCGCCCCGACCGGCAGCGACGTCATCACGCTGCTCGGCAGCGGGCTGCCGCTCACGTTCAACCAGCCCGGTGTGCCGATGCTCGACAACGGCGTCGCGCCCGACGTGACCGCCGGTGACCACGTCTACACCGCCCGGGTGGCGTTCCCCTCGTGCACGAAGAAGGACGTCGCCTGGAAGGTGGACTTCAACGGCGTGATCGAGTGCCTGGGCCAGGGCGACCGCAGCGTGTACCTGAACGACGCGCTGTTCAGCAGCGCGAACCCGATCGTCCTGCCGGCGCGCGGCATCGACCGCTGCACCGTGACCGACAAGCCGATCACCGTGCTCTTCCGCGTGGACATGAGCCCGGTCGACCCGGTGCCCGGCGCGAACGACACGCTGGCCGTGATGGGCAGCGCGCTGCCGCTGCGCTTCGACACGCCGGACGCGGCCGCGCGCCTGCTGAACGACGGCGCGTTCCCCGACGCCGCGGCCGGCGACGCGATGTTCGCCCGCGCGATC
>CAZIXL010000078.1:0-9218 GCA_964542885.1 uncultured bacterium | reverse complement strand
TAGGCGAGCGCGTTGAGCGCGTTGAACAGGAAGTGCGGCTGCAGCTGCTCGCGCAGCGCGCGCAGCTCGGCGCTCGTGGCGGCGGCGCGCAGCTCGACGGCCGCCCGCTCGGCGCTGGCCCGCGCCGTCGCGAGCCGCAGGTTCTCGAGCCGGATGCCGGCCTGGCGCAGCAGCGCCCCCAGCTCGGCGCGCGCGTGCTCCGGGGCGTTCTCGGGGTCCGCCAGCCGCGGCGGGCCCTCGGCGGGCCAGTCGACCGCGACCGTGCGGCGCAGGCCGCGCGTGATCCCGCCCTCGACGGCGAGCCGCACCTCGTCGCGATCCAGGGCCGAGAGCAGCGCGCGGCCCGCGTCGTCGAGCGCGCGACGCATGCGCTCGGGGTCGCGGCCGTACAGCCGGTCGATGCCGCGCTGCACGCGCGTCCGCAGCGGCGCGAACGCGAACGCCAGCACGAGCGCGGCGACGACGCTGAACACCAGCGTCTGCTCGCCGGTCACGCGGCCCAGCAGCCGCTGGCCCAGGAACACGAGGCCCAGGTAGATCGCCGCCAGCACGCTCGACAGAAGCGCGTACGGCAGGCCGTCGGCGATCAGCCGGCGCGGGTCGAACAGCGGGTCGTCGGCGATCAGGTAGGCGAACACGAACGGCGCCGACAGCCACGCGATCAGCTCGCCCGTGAACAGCGTCGGCATGAGCGCCGACGGCAGGAGCGCCATGAACCGCGGGTCGGTCGCGATCACGTTGAGCGCCGCGCTCGAGAGCACCGCGAACGCCGCGAGGAACGCCAGCACGCGCTGGTGCGCGGCCGGGCGCCAGTCGGGCCCCGAGCGCGCGTAGCGCTCGAGCAGCGACAGGATGCCCACCGCGAGCGCGATCGCCTGGTACCAGTTGTAGACCGACTCCGACGGGCTCTTGCCGCCCTTCGAATCGGCGAGCCACAGCACGACCGGGGCGACGTAGGCGGCGACCGTGATCCAGAACCAGGCGCTGCGCAGGCGCCGCCGCGCGCCCCAGCGCGGCCGCGGGAACACGCTCATGAAGTGCACGAAGCTCGCCGGGTAGAGCCACGCGATCCACTCGTACGCGCGCAGGTACGCCTTGAACGCGCGCGTCATCTCGATCTGCGGGTACTGGTAGAGCGACCACATGACGCCCAGGCCCTGCAGCACCGAGAACCACAGGAACACCCACGCCGTGGGCAGGTCGGGCCGCCGCCACACGAGCAGGAACGCCACCAGCGGCGCGGCCACGACCGCGATGATCGGGTACCAGTAGACGCGCAGCCGCTCCCACGCGTTCAGCTGCACCGGCGGCACCCACAGCGGCACCTTCGTGCCGCCGCGCTCCACGACGAGGCGGAACGGCCCCGCCGGCATGCCGTGGGCGCGCAGCGTGTCGCGTGCGCCCTCGACGCTCAGGTCGAGCGTGTCGATCTGCACGATGAGGTCGCCCGGCTCGAGCAGGCCCTTCGCAGGCGGGCCCACGACGCGCTCCACGCGGCCGTCGGTGACGTACGCACCGAGCCGCTGGTAGGGCGTGTGGGTGAGGAAGCGGGGCAGCGCCAGCGCGACGGCGACGCAGAGCGCCGCCACCGCCAGCGTCCGCCGCGTCCAGGCTGCGGGAGTCACGCGGGGCACCTTCGCACGGGTGGGAGTCGGTTCACGGGCCGGCCGGCGGGCCCCGATGGCCCGCCCGGTCAGCGAGGATGCCCCACGCGCGCGCGGCGCCGCGGCCCGGCCGCGACGAACGCGGGGCGCTGCGGGTCGAGCGCGATGTTCAAGAAGCGCAAAGGTCCGGCGCGCTTCCGGAATGACGCGGCGGCGCGGGGGTATTTGGGTTCGCCCCATCGGGTGGAGTGGCTATACTGCGCCCCGCTCGCGACGGCTGCTGTGGCCGATCCCACCCGCTCGCGGCTCGCTCGTATCACGGCGACCCGGACGTTCCCCCGGGCGCCGGGTCCAACACGGAGGTCTCCTTTGAAGTTCGCACGCCGCGCGGCCGCCCTGGCGATCGTGATCGCGCTCGCCATCGTCGTCACCGCCCCGGCCCGCTCGGCCGCCCCGAAGTCCGCCGCGCCGCCCAAGCCCGCCGCCGCGACGCCGGCCAACTCCAAGCCCGCGCCCGCGCCGGTGCCCGTGACCCCGGCCGGCAACGACGACGCGCTCGACGCCATCGCCGCCATGGTGAACGACGAGCCGGTGCTCGCGAGCGACGTCGAGGAGCAGCTCTACCTGTACCTGCAGCGCACGAACGCGCGCCCGGACCCGACGCAGGTCGACACGCTGCGCCGCCAGATCCTCGACCAGCTGATCGACGAAAAGGTGCTGCTCGCCGAGGCCAAGCGCCAGGGCGTCACGGTGCCCGACGCCGAGATCGCCAAGCAGGTCGACGCGGCCGTCGACGACGCGAAGGAGCGCCTGGGCGGCGAGGCCGGCTTCCGCGAGCAGCTCCGCCGCGAGAACACCTCCGAGGCCCAGCTGCGCGACCGCTACAAGGGCGAGCTGCGCCGCCAGTTGATCGTGCGCCGCCTGGTCGAGAAGCAGTTTCCCCGCCGGCCCGTGCCGCAGAACGAGGCCGAGGCCTACTTCACCGCGCACAGGGACCAGTTCCCCAAGGTTCCGTCCGAGGTGCGCCTGTCGGTGATCCAGATCACGCCCGAGCCCGACTCGGCCGCGCTGGCAGCCGGCAAGGCCAAGATCCTCGCCGCGCGCAAGCGCATCGTGGGCGGCGAGAAGTTCGCGAAGGTGGCCGCCGAGGTGTCCGAGGACCCGGGTTCGAAGGACGCGGGCGGCGACCTCGGCTTCTTCGGCCCCGGCCGCATGGAGCCGGCGTTCGAGGAGGCCGCGTTCTCGCTGCCGCTCAACAAGCTCAGCGAGCCGGTGCGCACGCCCTACGGCTGGCACCTGATCGAGGTCGTCGACCGCGACACGCTCAAGGCCCTGAGCGGGCGCGACTCGCTCGGTGCCGACGGCAAGCCGGTGCTCGAGGTGCACGCACGCCACATCGTCGTGCGCGTCACGCCCACCGAGGCCGACGTGGACCGCGCCAAGGCGCTCGCCGAGCGCGTGCACGACGAGGCCCGCAAGGGCACCAACTTCGGCACGCTGGTGCGCCGCTACAGCTCGTA
Source organism: uncultured bacterium (assembly GCA_964542885.1). Classification (GTDB taxonomy): domain Bacteria; phylum Eisenbacteria; class RBG-16-71-46; order RBG-16-71-46; family RBG-16-71-46; genus CAIXRL01. The sequence goes on along the minus strand of CAZIXL010000078.1, from coordinate 6,094 downwards.
CAACGGCCCCGCTTCGCCCGAGGGCGACGTCGGGTTCGTCTCGATGGGCACGCTGCAGCCGAGCATCCGCGAGGGCCTGGACACGCTCGAGGTGGGCCAGGTCAGCGACGTCTTGCCGAACCAGGCCGGATTCAACATCTTCAAGCTCACGGACCGGCACCCCGAGCGCGAGTACACGCTCGACGAGGTGAAGGACGACCTGCCCGACGCCGTCGCGCAGGTGCAGTTCCGCGAGAAGTACGAAGCGTGGCTGAAGCAGCTCCGGACCAAGGCCCAGATCGAGTACCGGAACTTCTAGAGCCCGGACGGCGCACGGGCCCGCGACCTGCGGGCGCGCGCGTCGCACGGACCAGGTCGGGAACCGCGGGGCACGGACGCCCCGTGATCCGCAGGGAGGCTCGATGATCGCGTTCGAGCACGTCACCAAGCGCTACGGAGAGCGCCTGGCCCTCGACGACGTGACCTGGCGCATGGACGAGGGCGAGCTGGTGTGCGTCCTCGGCCACAGCGCCGCCGGCAAGACGACGCTGCTGCGCCTGATCACGCAGGAGACGCAGCCGACGTCCGGCAGCGTCACGGTCGGCACGTTCCGCGGGCGGCTCTCGCGCGGGCATCGCGCGCTGCTCCGGCGCAAGCTGGGCATCGTCTACGAGGACTTCCGGCTGCTGCCGGACCGCAGCGTGTTCGAGAACGTCGCGCTGGCGGTGCGCATCGACGGCCACTTCCACGACGCCGACGTCATCCCGCGCACGCTGCGCGCGCTGCAGGAGGTGGGCCTGCAGGACAAGCAGCCGCTGCTGCCCGGCGAGCTGTCGTTCGGCGAGCGCCAGCGCTGCGCGATCGCGCGCGCGATCGTGAACCGCCCGGCGCTCATCCTGGCCGACGAGCCCACGGGCGCGCTCGAGCCGCGCAGCACGCGCGAGGTGCTCGACCTGCTGCGCCGCATCCACCGCGAGGGCGCCGCCGTGCTGCTGGGCACGACGCGCCCCGAGGTCGCCGACGCGATCGGCGGCCGGCGCCTCGTGCTGGTCGAGGGCCGCCTCGTCGACCCGGCCAACGGTGACGGGCCCGCACCCGCGGACGCGCCGCGCGGCGACCAGGAAGGAGCCTGAGCGTGCACCTGTTCTACCTCCGCGAAGCCTGGCGTTCGTTCCGCGCGCACCGCGGGCTCGCGCTGACGGCGATCTTCTCGCTCACCGCGGCACTCACGCTGTCGGCGCTGTTCCTGCTCGTGAGCTGGAACGCCAACCAGGCCCTGCGGGCGATCGCCGACCGCCGCGAGATGGTCGTGTACCTCGCCGACGACGTCGGCGAGACGGACGTGAAGGCACTGCAGGACAAGATCGCCGAGCTCTACGGCACGACGACCTACGTGAGCCGCGCGCAGGCGTGGGAGGAGTTCTCGCAGCAGATCGGCGACGCCGACCTGCTGCGCGCGGTCGACACGAACCCGCTGCCCGCCTCGCTGCGGGTGAAGCTCAAGCCCGAGCTGCAGAACTTCGTCTCGATGCAGACCAGCGCGGGCCAGATCGGGCAGATGCCCGGCGTCGAGGCCGTGCGCTTCGGCGGCGAGTGGGTGCGCCGGCTCGACGCGGTCGACACCGGCGCGCGCCGGACCGCGATCGGCGTGGGGCTCCTGGTCGCGCTCGCGATCGTGTTCGTGGTGCACAACACCATGCGCCTGACCGTGCTCGCGCGCCGGCAGCAGGTCGACACGATGATGCGGCTGGGGGCGAGCGACCGCTTCGTCGCGATGCCGTTCCTGCTCGAGGGCATCTCGCAGACCCTGGTGGCCTCGCTGGTCGCGCTGGGCCTGGTCTGGGGCCTGCAGCGCGTGCTCTCGGACCGCATCGAGGGCCTGGTGTTCCTGCCCGTGCCGTGGATCCTCGCGTTCGTCGGCGGGTCGATCGTGCTCGCGTGGCTCGTCTCGTCGATCGCGCTCACGCGCGTGCTGCGGACCTCGGGCGCATGAGGCTGCGGTCCGCGGCGGGCGCGTGGCTCGCGGTGCTGGCGTTCGCGCTGGCGCCGGCGCTGGCGTTCGCGCAGGACAGCCTCGAGACCGCGAAGCAGAAGGAGCTCGAGGAGATTCGCCAGCAGGCCGCCGAGAAGCGGCGCGCGGCCGAGGCGCTCAAGCCCAGGGAGAACCGCGCGATCGGCGACCTGAAGAAGACCGAGCGCGCGCTGGCCAGCTCGCGCACGCGCCTGCGCCGCCTGCAGCGCCAGCGCGACAAGCTCGGCGCGCAGCTCGAGGTGACGAAGGCGAACCTCGAACGCAGCATCGCCAACCTCGAGGCGCAGCGCGCGCGGCTGCGCGCGCGGCTGCGCGCGATGTACATGACCGGCCCCGCCGGCGACCTCGAGTTCCTGCTCTCCACCCGGTCGTTCGCGCAGCTGCTGGCCCGCTGGGACTTCCTCAACATGGTCGCGGAGCAGGACCGCATCCTGCTCGAGGACGTGCGCGACCGGAAGGAGCAGGTCGAGGCCAACCAGCACTCGCTCGAGGGCGACCTCTCCGAGGTGCAGGTCGTGCAGAAGCGCACGACGCAGGAATCCTCGCGGCTCGCGTCGCTGCGCAAGGAGAAGGCGGGAACCGTCGCCAGCATCAAGAACGAGCGGCAGTCCTACGAGGCCGCCGCGGCCGAGCTGGAGCGCACCGCGAAGCGGATCCAGTCGCTGCTCGCGCAGCTCGAGCGCCGCCGCCGCGAGGAGGCCGAGAAGGCCCGCCAGTCCGGGCGCAACCCGCAGCCCTACAGCGGCGACTTCGCGAAGGGCCTGGGCCAGCTCGACTGGCCCGTGCGCGGCGAGGTCGTGGGCACCTTCGGCATCGAGACGCACCCCAAGTTCGGCACCCGGATCCGCAACGACGGGATCGACATCGCCGCACCGATCGGCACGGCCGTGCACGCGGTCGCGAAGGGCCGCGTGGACTTCGCGAACGACGACTACGAGGGCATGGGCGGCATGATCGTGCTGAACCACGGCGACGGCTACTTCACGCTCTACGGCCACCTCGACGCCGTGCTCGTCTCGAGCGGCCAGGAAGTGGAGCCGGGCGCGACGATCGGCCGCGTGGGCGACGCCGGCTCGCTGAAGGGCCCGATCCTGCACTTCGAAGTCCGCAAGGGCTCCGCCGCGCAGGACCCGAAGACCTGGCTGCGGTAGGGGCCGCGCCGCAACTCGCTCAGAAGGCGAGGGCCGCCCGGAGCTCGGCAAAGGTCAGCGAGCGCTCGAACCCGAGGCGCGAACCGCGGACGCTCAGCTCGAGGTCCGGCCAGCCGCCCGGGACGACCATGCGAACGCCGAGCGCGGCCGACAGTCGTGAACCCCATTCGACCGCGCCGCGACTCACGCCATCGCCGGATCCGAAAGGCACCCTGGACGCGTGCCTGTCGCCGGTCCTCGCCCTCGCGACACCGGCCTCGACGGCCATGAATGGCGCCGGCCCCGCGTGGACGGGCGGCTGGACCCGAAGCATCGCAGTCAGTGTGGCGATGTGCGTGTCGTCCGTGGTCGGCGACGGCCCGAAGTAGAAGCTGTACCCGTTTCGTGGCACGAGTGTGATCCACGACGCCTCGGCGCCGACGAGCAGCGCCGGGCGGACGGGGCGGGCGAGGAAGATGCTCACCGAGAAGCCCGGGTCGAGGCCGGAATCTCCGGCGGGAACGATGGCCCCCAGTCCGGCCTGGCCGACCCAGTCCGATTCCGCACGCGCGGCGGGGCCGGTTCCTCCAAAGATGACTAACGCGACCAGCACGATTGCGACCCTGTGTGCTCGCATGCGGCGTTCTCCTTCGTGCCCGGTCGGTGCTGCGCGAGTCTAGCGCGGATCGCACGCCGGTTCCCGCCCCCGCGCCACTACCGGAAAGAGATCGCGATCCGCGGCTCGCCGATCGGCACCGCTGGCCGCGTGGGCGACGCCGGCTCGCTCAAAGGCCCGATCCTGCACTTCGAAGTCCGCAAGGGCTCCGCCGCGCAGGACCCGAAGACCTGGCTGCGCTGAGGCGCTGGCGCGCGGGTCGCGGCGCCCCCGCGGTCAGAACGCGAGGGCGAGCCGCGGCTCCACGACCGAGCCGACGGGGGAGTCGATCCAGACCACCTTGCGGACGCTGGCTTCGACGTCCGGCCAGCGGCCGGGGACGACGACCCGCAGCCCGAGCGCCAGGCTCGAGAGCCAGACCGTCTCGTCGAAGCCCTGCACCGTGTAGCCGCGCGGGGACGCAATCCCGTACCGGTAGACGTCTCCGCCCGAGCCCTTCGCGAAGCCGTGGCTCGCCGCGAAGAACGGCGCGGGCCCCACCCGGACCGGCACCTGAACGCGGAACGTCAGTGCGCCCTCCACGGCATCCCATGGCTGGGTCCAAAAGTGGTCGCCGAAGTAGTCGCTCCCCTCGGTCCCGTCGATCCGGTACCAGCCCGCTTCGCAGCCGAACAGGAACCACGGCCGCAGCGGTTTCGCGAAGCCGACCGACCACGAGCGGCCGAGAAACGGGCCGTCCGTCGTACTCGGGTAGAGCGCCCCGCCTCCCACCTGCAAGGCCCAGCCCGGCTCCGCCGCGAGCGCGCGGCTGCCGAGGAACGTGATCGCCAGCAGCGCGGCGATCGTCGCGGCCCTTCGCATCGCATCCTCCTCACCCATGTGCACCCGGTCCCGCCGCAGCATGGTACTCCGCACGTCGCCCGCCGGTTCCGCGCCGCCGCCCCCTACCGGAACGACACGCCGATCCGCGGCTCGAGGAACGACTGGCCGGGGCTCGTGCCCCACGCGCCGGCGTGCAGGCTGAACTCGAGATCGGGCCACGCGCCCGGAAGCAGCGCGCGCACGCCCAACCCGAGCGAAGCCGCGGGCGCGACCGCGCCCGGCCCCTCGCCGCCTTCGCCCTCGTGCTCGCCTGCGCCCTCGCCGTCGTCGCGCACCGAGGCGGGCGCCACGACCGTCGTCGACGTGCCCGTGAGGAACGAGCCCCAGTCCATCGCGCCGAGCCCGGCGCTCGCGACGACGAACGGCTGGACGCCCGCCTCCGCCGGCGGCTGTGCGCGCAGGGTGAACGCGGCGCGCGTGAAGCCGGCCGCCGAGCCACCCGCGAACGAGACGTGCGAGACCTCGCCACCCCAGTGCAGCCACGACGGGGTCGCACGCTCGAACGCGACGAACATCTCGCGCCCGCTCGGCAGGCCGACGACGTCGTGGTGCTGGGCGACACCCCAACCCGCGCTCACGGTCCAGCCGCTTTCCGCGGCCCGCGCACCGGCGGGCACCAAGGTCGCGATCGCCAGGGCGAAAACGAACGACGCGCGCATCGGTCTTCCTCCTCGTGGCCGGAATGGCTCTTCCCGCCATACCCCGAAGCCGCGCACGAGTTCGCGGCCCGGGCGACTTTCAGGGCGCGGGCACGGGGCCATTTCGCGCATCGCGACCCGACCGCCCCCGCGAGCACGCCCGGGGCGGGTGGAGGTCCGGGCGGCGTCAGGACGTGAGGTGGCCGCGCACCGGAACGCGGCCGCGCCCTCAGCTCTCCGGGTCCCGCAGCCGGTAGCCCACGCCGGGCTCGGTGAGCAGCAGCTGCGGGCGCGAGGTGTCGGCCTCGAGCTTGCGGCGCAGCTGCGCCATGAACACGCGCAGGTAGTGGTGCTGGGTCGTGGAGCCGGGGCCCCACACCTCGCGCAGCAGCGCCGCGTGCGTCAGGACGCGGCCGGGGTGCCGCGCGAGCGTGGCGAGCAGGCGGTACTCGATCGGCGTCAGCTTCACGTCGGCGCCGCCGAGCGCGACGCGCCGGCGCGCGAGGTCCACGACGAGCGGCCCGACCGCGACGACGGGCTCGGCCTCCTCGCCCTGCGTGCGTGCGCTCCGGCGCAGCGCGGCGCGCAGGCGCGCGGTGAGCTCGCCGATCGCGAACGGCTTGGTCACGTAGTCGTCGGCGCCCGCGTCGAGCGCCTGGATCTTGTCGTCCTCGCGGCCGCGCGCGCTCAGCACCACGACCGGCACCGCGCTCCACTCGCGCAGGCGGCGCACGACGTCGACGCCGTCCTGGTCCGGCAGCCCCAGGGCGAGCAGCACCGCGTCGGGCGGGTGCGAGGCGGCGAGGCGCAGCGCCTC
>CAZIXL010000077.1:0-9232 GCA_964542885.1 uncultured bacterium | reverse complement strand
AGCTCGTAGTGCAGGTTCGGCTCGATGTCCTCGCGGCGCTCGAACAGGCCGGGCAGGCGGAACGTCCACAGGTCGAGCCGCGAGAGCAGGTCCTCGCGGAACGACCGCTCGCGCACCTGCGCGGCGAGGTCGCGGTTCGTGCCCGCCACGAGCTGGAAGTCGCTCGTCTCCTCGCGGTCGGAGCCGACGGGCAGGAAGCGCTTCTCCTCCAGCGCGCGCAGGAGCATCGCCTGCTCGTCCAGGCCCAGCTCGCCGATCTCGTCCAGGAACAGCATGCCCGTGTGCGCCGACTTGAGCAGGCCGGCGCGGTCGGCGACCGCGCCGGTGAACGCACCGCGACGGTGCCCGAACAGCGCGGACATCGCCGCGTCGCCGCGCAAGGTCGCGCAGTTCACTTCGACGAGCGGGCCCTGTACGAGCCGACGCCCGGCCTTGAGCTCGTAGAGCCGCCGGGCGAGCTGCGACTTGCCGGACCCCGTCGCGCCGGTGAGGAGGATCGGCGCCGTCGTCGCGAGCGCCACGCGCTCCATGCGCTCGATGAGCGCGTTGAACCCGGCGTTGCGCGTCTCGATGCCGGACTTGAGGAACGAGAGCGCCTCGGCTTCCTCGCGCGCGTGCCGGGTGGCGATGCGATCGTAGCGCGACAGGTCGAGGTCGATGAGCAGCCAGCGGCCGGGCTCACGGCGGTGGCCGCGCGGCGGTGACGACTGCAGCAGGCGCGCCGGGAAGTGGTGCGATTCCGTCAGCAGGAAGAGACAGATCTGCTCGACGTGCGAGCCCGTCGTGATGTGGACCAGGTAGTCCTCGGCGTCGACGTCGAACGGGTAGCGGCGCGCGAACGCGTGCAGCGTCTCGAACACGGACTCGAAGTCCCACGCGTCCGAGAGCTCGAGCGGGTGCAGCCGCACCTCGGTCTCGGGCGAGACCTGGCGGATGTCGTCGGCGACCGTGCGGGCGAGCCGGTCGTTCCTGCGGTCCTGGAGCAGCTCGAGGCGCGCGATCAGCAGGTCGTCGTGCCGGCAGAGATCCACGGTCGGGCGCCAGCGATCCCACCGGAACTCCTCCGGTGCCGAGTCGAGCGTGCTGCCGAGCAGGCCGAGCACGACGAGCGGTTTCTGGTGGTTATCCATTTCGCGCGGCGACGATACAGAGAGATACGCATTTCTTCTACCGCGCAAGTCGGGACTGACGAACCACCGGCCCGATCGCGTTGGCGGACAACCCTAAAGCTGCTCCGGCGCGGCCGCTGCTCACGCGGCCCCGTCCGTGCAGTGGCCCTCCGCCAGCGTCCGTGTCGGGCGCGAGGAGGCCGACCATGGCGAATCGCTGGCTGTTCGGGTGGCGGGCGGGGCGAAGTCCCCGCCCCACCGACGCGACCAACTCCGAGGGCGCTCCGGCGTGGGCGCTGACCTCGAAGGAGGCTCTGGCCCAGTACGCCATGACCGGCTGTCTGCGCGACACGTTCTACGCCGGAGCGCGGGAGCAACTCTCCATCGTGCTCGGGCTGTGCGAGGGACTCGACTCGGGCTTCCTCGCCCGCGTCGCCGTGGTCGCGCGCGAGCGCGGCCGGATGAAGGACCTGCCGGCGCTGCTCTGCGCCGTGCTCGCGGCGCGCCGCGACCCGTACCTCGAAGCCGTCTTCGCGCGCGTGCTCGACACGCCACGCATGCTGCGAACGTTCGTCCAGATCGTGCGCAGCGGCGTGGCCGGGCGGCGCTCGCTCGGCACGCGGCCGAGGCGGCTCGTGCGCGAGTGGTTCGCGCAGCGCGGCGACGATGCGGTGTTCCGGGCGTCGGTGGGTACGGCACCCTCGCTGGGCGACGTGGTGGCGCTGGCGCACCCTCGACCGGCCACGCCGTCGCGCGCGGCGCTCTACGCGCGGCTGCGCGGGCGGCCGCACGACGCGTCGGCGCTGCCGCCGCTCGTGAGCGCGCTGGAAGCGTTCCGGCGCGATCGCACTCGACCGATGCCCGACGTGCCCGTCGAGATGCTCACGGCGCTCGAGCTGACGCGCGAGCACTGGGCGGCGATCGCCGTCCAGGCCACGTGGCACACGACGCGCATGAACCTGAACGCGTTCGCCCGTCACGGGGCGTTCGACGTGCCCGGGGTGGCCGCGCGGGTCGCCGCCCGGCTCGCGGATCCCGGGGCGATCGCGCGGGCCCGCGTGCAACCGCACGCGCTGCTGGTCGCGATCGCGAGCTGCGACGCCGGGGTGCCGGAGCCGGTGAGGGAGGCGCTCGGGCTGGCGCTGGAACAGTCCTTGTCGAATGTGCCGCGGTTGGAGGGGGACGTCGTCATCTGTCCGGACGTGTCCGGGTCGATGTCGTCGCCGGTGTCGGGCCGTTTCGGGGGAACGGCCACGGCCGTGCGCTGCGTCGACGTGGCGGCCCTCTTCACCGCGGCCGTCGTACGCGCCCACCCGGGCGCGACGGTGCTGTCGTTCGCGCTCGAAGCGCGCCCGGTGCCTGTGTTCGCGGAGGACCCGCTGCCTGTCACGACGCGCGCGATCGCCTCGCGGCTGGGCGGCGGCACCTGCTGCAGCGCGCCGCTCGCGTGGCTCGAGCGGCACGGTCGCGCGCCGGACCTGGTGGTGTTCTTCACCGACAACGAGTCGTGGGCGGATCCCCGTCGGCCCGGCACGACGGAGACGCTGCGACGATGGGACCGCCTGCGAGCTCGCAACGCTCGGGCGCGACTGGTGTGCGTGGACCTGCAGCCGGGGCGCACGACGCAGGCGCCGGGGCGCGCCGACGTGCTCAACGTGGGCGGCTTCTCGGATGCGGTCTTCGAGGCGATCGCGGCGTTCGCGCGCCGCGACAGCCCCTCCACGTGGGTCGAGACGATCGAGCGCGTGGAACTCTAGAATGGCGGAGCGAATGCGGGCGGGAATACACCGAGGGGCCCGGACTTCGGTCCGCGGATCTCGTCCAATCTCGTCGCTCCGCCAGCACCTTCGAAGGAGTCGGGACGTGATCGAGATCGACGGCACGCAGGGAGAAGGCGGCGGACAGGTGCTGCGCACGGCGCTCTCGCTGTCGCTCGCCACGGGCCGGCCGTTCCGGATCGCCGGCGTGCGCGCAAGACGCGAACGCCCGGGACTGCTGCGACAGCACCTCACGGCGCTGCGCGCCGCCCAGGCCGTGGGAGCCGCGCGCGTCTCCGGTGACGCACTGGGCAGCCGCACCGTGACGTTCGCGCCGAACGGGCTGCGACCGGGCGAGCACGCGTTCGCAGTCGGCACCGCCGGGAGCACGACGCTCGTGCTGCAGGCCGTCGTGCCGGCGCTGCTCGCGGCCGGCTCTCCCTCGCGTCTGCGCGTCGAGGGCGGCACCCACAACGCCGCCGCACCGCCGTGGGAGTTCTTCGCCCGCGCGTTGCTGCCGCGGCTCGAGTGCATGGGGCCCCGCGTCGCGGGCTCGCTCGAAAGCCACGGGTTCTACCCCGCCGGCGGGGGACGGCTCGAGGTGGTGGTGGAGCCGGCGCCGGCGCTCTCGCAGCTCACGCTGCCGGCGCGCGGCGCGGTGAAGGCCGTGCGGGCGACGGCGCTCGTATCGATGCTGCCCGAGCGCATCGGCCGCACCGAATGCGACGCCCTGGTGGCATCGCTCGGCCTGCCGGATGTCGCCACGCACGTCGCCAACGTTCCCGATCCCGCGGGCCCGGGAAACGCGCTCGTCGTGGACGTCGAGACGGAGGCTGGCCACGAGGTCTTCACGGGCTTCGGGCGGCGCGGGGTGCGGTCGGAGGACGTCGCGGCCGAGGTCGCGGCCGAGGTTCGCGAGTACCTGGACGCCGACGTGCCGGTCGGTCGGCATCTCGCCGACCAGCTGCTGGTGCCCATGGCGCTCGCGGGCGGCGGGACGTTCCGGACGCTCGAGCCGTCGGCGCACGCGCGGACCGTCGCGGCGATCGTCCCGGAGTTCCTGGAGGTCCAGGTCCGGTTCCAGCACGAAGGCGGCGCCGCGTGGCGCTGCGAGGTCGGGCCGCGGGCCCTGGCTTGAGTGGGGACGGTATGAGCGAGGCGCATCGCACCTCGACCGGCGCCCCCTGGCGGCAGTGGGGCGGGCGGATCGAGGCGGAGGCGATCCAGCAGCTGGTGAACGCCTGCAGCCTGCCGGTCACCGTGCGCGGGGCGCTCATGCCGGATGCGCACGTGGGCTACGGGCTGCCGATCGGCGGCGTGATCGGCGTGCGCGACGCGGTGATCCCGTACGCGGTCGGCGTGGACATCGCCTGCCGCGTGCGCCTGAGCGTGCTCGACCTGCCGCTCGCGACGCTCGAGGGTGGCGCGAAGCAACTGCGCGACGCGATCGAGTCCGAGACGCGCTTCGGGATCGGCGCGGCGTTCAAGGCGAAGCGCACGCACGACGTGCTCGACCGCGACTGGACGGTGTCGCCGGTCACGGAGCGGCTGAAGGACAAGGCGTGGTCGCAGCTCGGCACGAGCGGCAGCGGCAACCACTTCGTCGAGTTCGGCGTCTTCGAGTCGGACCGCGTGGAGCCGGGCCTTCCCCCGGGCCGCCACCTGGCGCTGCTCTCGCACAGCGGCAGCCGCGGCACGGGCGCCGAGGTCGCGGCCCACTACAGCCGGCTGGCGATGCGGGCGCACCCCGAGCTGCCGCGCCACCTGCAGCACCTCGCGTGGCTCTCGCTGCGCTCGCCCGCGGGCCAGGAGTACTGGTGGGCGATGGAGCTGATGGGCCACTACGCGGCGGCGAACCACGCGCTGATCCACGCTTCCCTCGTGCGGCGGTTGGGCGCGCGGGTGCTGTTCGCGCTCGAGAACCACCACAACTTCGCGTGGAAGGAGGTGCACGGCGGCGAGGAGCTGGTCGTGCACCGCAAGGGCGCCACGCCGGCGGGCGCGGGCGTGCTCGGGATCATCCCGGGCTCGATGGCGACGCCCACCTACGTGGTGCGCGGGCTCGGCAACGCGGAGTCCCTGGACTCGGCGGCGCACGGCGCCGGCCGGGTGATGAGCCGCACGGCGGCGAAGAAGCAGTTCCGCTGGGACGACGTGCGGCCGGTGCTCGAGGCGCGCGGCGTCGCCCTCATGTCGGCGGGACTCGACGAGGTCCCGATGGTCTACAAGGACATCGACGAAGTCATGCGCGCGCAGGCCGACCTCGTGGAGCCGCTCGCGACGTTCCAGCCGCGCCTCGTCAAGATGGCGCCGGCGGGCGAGCGCGCGGAGGACTGACGGCGCGCGCGCCCGCCCGCGGGTCTCAGATGAGCGTCACCCGCGTCGTCCGGACGTGCGGACCCTGCGTGAGCCGCACGAGGTAGATCCCCGGTCGCAGGCCGGGGCCGGTGCGGAACGCGACCTCGTGCGCACCGGGGCCCAGCGCGCCGACGTCGCGGGAGGCGACGCGCCGGCCGCCCACGTCGAGCAGCTCGAGCCGCGCGGGCGCGGCGTCGGGCAGCGTGAACGCGACGCGCAGCTCCGGGCCGCGCGCGGGATTCGGGCGTACGGGAGCGAGCGCGAAGCGCGCGGGCCCGCCGTCGTCCACGCCGAGCGTTGCGGACGGCAGCAGCGTGGCGTACGGGCTCGCGTTGCCGTTCACGTCGACGGCCGCCAGCTTGTACGTGCCCCCGGCGGCGCCGACGTCCACGTAGCCGGTGTCGGACGGCGAGGCGATCAGGTTGTCCGGGCCGGGCACGAAGTCGGGGGAGTCGCCCCGGTGCAGGCGGTAGTACCAGAAGTCGGGTTCCCCGCTGGCGCCCCAGTGCAGGTTCGTTCCGCCCCCGGAATAGGCGGCCGTGAACGGCGCCGGCGGCGCCGGCGGAAGGTTGTCGACCGAGTAGCCCGAGTCCGGCGCGGAGTCGAAGAACGTACCGGGCGCGGCCGTCGCCGCGCGCACGAAGAACACCGCCCGATGGAAGCCCGCACCGTTCGAGTCCGCGAGCGTCGGCAGGACCAGCTCGTAGCTGGACTCCAGGTAGGCGGGCGTCGTCGCGGCGAACTCCCAGCCCGCGAGTTGCGCGGCGGCGGGCCGTTCGCCACCCCGCGGCGGGTCCGCGGGCCGGCGCGCCGAGGCCGGAACGAACGCCGGGTTCACCTGGCGGAAGACGTCGTAGCGCACGATCGGTGTGCCCGAACCGGCGACGTCGAACGGGCTGGCCCCGAAGCGCAGGCGCACCGCGCCGCCCTGGTCGCCCTTCACGTCCTTCAGGTCGACGATGGCCGCCGCCGCGGTGCTCGTGACCCGCTGCGAGCGCACGCCCGACAGGCTGCGGGCGAGACGCGGGGCGCCGGTGAAGACGGCGGACAGGTTGCGGGTGCCGAGCCGGGGCGCGAAGAGCCCGAGCGCCGCTGCGCCGCCGACGACCGGCGAGGTGCCGAGCAGGGTCGTTCCGTCGTAGAACCGCATGGTTCCGGTCGGAACGGGCGCGCCCGGCGCGGTCGCCTCGACCGTGGCCTGCAGCGCCACGGGCGCGCCGAGCACGGCGGGATCGGGGCCCGCCGACAGCGTGGTGCGGGTGGGCGCGAGACCGACGATCACGGACACCGTGTACGACCAGTGGTTCGTGACCACGACATCGGGCACGCCGTCCAGGTTCATGTCGGCGACCAGGGCCGCCGACGGATGGTCGCCCGCCTGCAGGTCGCGCCGGAAGGCGAAGGCGCCGGTGCCGTTGCCGAGGAGGGTCGAGATCGGCGCTGCCGCCCAGCCGGCGACCACGAGGTCCTTGTATCCGTCGCGATTCAGGTCGGCGATCGCGACGCTCGCGGGCGACGGGCCGGTCGCGTACGCCGCCTGCGCCCCGAACGTGCCCGTGCCGGTGCCGATCAGCACCGAGACGGTGCTCGCCGCCTGGTTCGCGACCACGAGATCGGGCTTGCCGTCGCCGGTGACGTCGCCGATCGCGGTCCATACCGGGCTGGACCCGGTGGCGTAGGTCACCGGCGCCGCGAACGCGCCGCCGCCGCTCCCGAGGAAGACCGAGACCGTGCCGCCGCCGCTGTTGCTGACGACGAGGTCGGCGCGCCCATCGGCGTTGAGGTCCGCGGCCGCGACGTGGGCCGGCGAGAGACCGGTGCCGTAGTTCGATGCCGCCCCGAACGCGCCCGTCCCGTTGCCGAGCAGGACGGAGACGGTGTTCGCGCCCTGGTTCGCGACCGCGAGGTCCGGCAGGCCGTCGCCGCTGAGGTCCGTCGCCACGACGGAGTTCGGGAAGGTGCCGGCGGCGAAGTCGGTCCGGGGCCCGAAACCGCCAGCGCCGTTGCCGAGCAGCACCGAGACGCTGGAGCCGCTCGCGTTCGCGACGGCGAGATCGGGCCTGCCGTCCAGGTTCACGTCCGAGGCGGCGACCGCGGAGGGGTACGCGCCCGTGCCGAAGTCGAACTTGGGGCCGACGCCACCGTTGCCGTCGCCCAGGTACACGGACACGGTGCCGCTCGGCACGTAGCTGGGCACGGCGAGGTCGGGGCGCCCGTCGCCGTTGAAGTCGGCGATCGCCAGGTGCTTGGGATACGTGTTCGCCGGGTAGTCCACGCGGGCGGCGAAGGCGCCGCTGCCGGCGCCGAACGCGACCGAGACGGTGGCGGCGCCGTAGTCCCCGACCACGAGGTCGGTGTTGCCGTCGCCGTTCAGCTCGGCGGGCACCACGCAGTAGGGGCCGCCCGGCATCGCGAGGTCCGTGCGGGTCCCGAACGCGCCGGTGCCGTCGCCGTAGAGCACCGAGACCTGGTTCGAGCCGCCGCAGCCCGCGACGAGGTCCGCCTGCCCGTCGCCGTTCGCGTCACCGGCGACGAGCGAGAAGGGCCCGCCGGCGGTGGTGTAGTCGGCGCGCGCGCCGAACGCGCCTCCGCCGGTGCCGAGGAACACCGAGACGACGTTCGTGCCCGAGCACGACGCGGCGAGGTCGGCGACCCCGTCGTTGTTGAGGTCGGCGACGGTCACCATGCCGGGATTGACGCCGGTGGTCCTGTCGACCTTCGGCGAAAAGACCCCGCCGCCGGCGTTCACGAGGCACGAGACCGAGGCTCCGTAGTAGTTGGCCGTCGCGAGGTCCGGACGGCCGTCGCCGGTGAAGTCGCCCATCGAGACGTGGATGGGGTTCGCGCCCGTCACGTAATCCACCTTCGGCGCGAAGCCGCCGGCGCCGTTGCCCGCGTAGACCGAGACGGTGTTCGAATTGCCGTTCGCCACCGCGAGGTCGGGCCGTCCGTCGCCCGTCAGGTCGCCGATCGCGACCGACTGCGGCTGGAGCCCGGTCGGGTAGTCGGTCCGGGGAGCGAAACCACCGCCGCCGTTCCCGAGCAGCACCGACACCGTGTTCGCGCCGTAGTTCGCCACCACGAGATCGGGCCGGCCGTCGCCGTTCAGGTCGCCGGCCTGGACGAACCACGGCGTGGAGCCGGTCGGAAGGTCGGTCTTCGGCATGAAGGCGCCGAGCCCGTCGCCGAGGTACACCGAGACCGAGTTCGACCCCATGTTGGAGGCCGCGAGGTCGGCGTGGCCGTCGCCGTTGAAGTCGGCCACCGCGACCCAGCGCGGGGTGCTGCCGGCCGCGAGGTCGACGCGGGTGCCGATCGCGTAGGTCTGCGCCAGCCCCGGGGCCGGGACGAGCGGCGCGCCGAGCGTCGCGAGCAGCAGGAGGACGACGCGGGCCGCGGGCGTGGAGGCGGGGGTGGTGCGCGGGGGTGGGCCGATGGGGAACGGTCGCATGGTGGCTCCTCGTCCGGTCGTGGGGAATGCCTGCTTTCCCCGTACGGCCCGGATGGTCCAGGCGAACGCGAAATCGAGTCCGAACCGGGGCGCGCGCGGGACCGACCGGCCCGCGGTCGCCGGCGGTCTCTACGCCGGCGGGCCCACTGCCGCCCCGATCGAGTCGGGGTACTCCCACAGGCCCGCGCCTGTGCGGCGGGCCTCGCGCTGGGCGGCGCGGAACTCGTCCAGGTAGCGGAACGGGAAGCGCGTGTACGCGAAGCCGTAGCCCTGGCGGACGATCGCGAGGTTCACGAACGTGCCGTCGTCCAGGAACAGGTAGCCGAGCGTGCGGCCGTAGCGGTCGCGGCGTTCGCGGTCATACGCGAGCCGCACGCGGCGCTTCTCGACCAGCCGGCGCGTGAAGTCCTTCGCCTGGATCGCGAAGTACTGGACCGGCGTGCCCTCGCGGTGCAGCTCGGGCGTGTCGACGCCGATCAGGCGCACGCGCTCCCTGCCGTCGAGGATCACGGTGTCGCCGTCCACGACGCGCGTGCAGCGGCGCGCCTGTGCGCCTT
>CAZIXL010000076.1:0-9239 GCA_964542885.1 uncultured bacterium | reverse complement strand
CGCTCTGCTGCTCTTACAAAGCGTGGACCGTAGTCGAGAAATACACGACGCTGATGCCGGACGACGCGAGGGGCTGGAGCGTGCTCGGGCGCGACCTCTACTACATGTCCGCCAGCGAGCGCGACCCCGCGATCAAGGACCAGGCCGTCGCGGCGATGGAAAAGGCCGCGGCGCTCGGCGAGAAGAGCAAGGACATGTTCACCGTGCTGGCGCGGGCCTACGTGGACAAGAAGGAGTGGCAGAAGTCCATCGACGCCTACGCCCTCGGCGAGCCGACCACCACCGACCAGTTCAAGATCGGCCAGATGCTGGTCATCCTCGGGCAGCTGCAGGCGGCGGACTCGATCTACCAGGTCATGATCGCCCGGGACTCGACGTCGTTCGAGGCGAAGTACGCCATGGTGGAACTGGGCAAACTCAGGTTCCGCGAACGGGATTACCCGGGTACCGTCGTGGCGATGGAGCGGCGAAACGCCCTTGACCCGCCCTCGGACGAGGCTTACTACTACGCGGGGCTGTCCTACAAGGAGATGAAGGAGCTTCCGGAGGCCGTCGCGGCCCTGCGGCGCTCGGCCGAGCTGGCTCCCGACAAGGCGGAGCGGCACTTCTGGCTGGGCCTCGTGTACGCGACGGTGGATTCGATCCCGGAGGCTATCGAGGAACTCAAGCGCTCGACCGAGATCGACTCCACGAGCCGGAACGCGGCGATCGCCTACCAGCAACTCGGCTATCGTGCGCTCCTCGCGAAGGACTGGGGACGCGCGATCGAGTTGCTCGAACGCTCGAAGTCGCTCAACGACAAAGATTGCAGCACCCTCGTCTGGCTGGGCCAGGGCTACCAGAACTCGGGCAACCGGCCGAAGGCCATCGAGGCTTATCGGCGCGCGCTGGAGATCTGCCCGGACAGCCAGGACGCGCGCAACGGCCTGAAGATGCTGACCAGTTGAAGCACAGGCGGCCGCGCGAAACGGGCACGGAGGAGAATGATGGCGTCGCTCAAGACTCGGCAGGTGGGGAGCATCACGATCCTCCAGCCCAAGGGGTACCTCACGGGTGGTGAGGAGACCGAGGAGCTCGAAAAGGCGATCGCCCAGCTCAACGAGCAGGGCAGCAAGCACCTGATCATGAACCTGAGCGAGACGCAGCACCTGAACTCGACCGCGCTGGGCGTGTTCATCCGCGCGCGCGACCAGTTCATCCGCCGCGGGGGGCAGGTCAAGCTGTGTGCCGTCGACAAGCGCATCGAGAACATCTTCGTGATCACGAAGCTGTCCATGGTCTTCGACGTCTACTCGACCGAGGAGCAGGCGATCGCCAGCTTCGCGGAACGGGAATCGGTCTAATCATCCGGCGGAGGTCGCAATGAGCGTCGGTCGCAAGCAGCTCCGGAGCATCGTGGTCCTCCTGCCCAAGGGGCGCTTCTACGGGGACCGCGAGACGGACGAGCTCGACCAGGCCATCGGCAACGAGGCGGCCGCGGGGAACCTGCGGCTGGTGCTCAACATGGCCGAGTGCGAGGCGCTCAACTCGATCGCCATCGGCGTGCTGATGAAGGCGTACACGAGCTACAAGAACAGGGGCGGGGAGATCAAGCTGTGCGGCCTCGGCAAGCGGCTGAAGGATCTCTTCGTCATGACCAAGCTGATCATGGTGTTCGACCACCACGACACCGAGGAGCAGGCGCTCGCGGCGTTCGCGGAGGTCGAAAAGTAAGCCTCTCGCCTGACCGGGTCGGGGGGGCATTTCGGAGCAGGTCGCTCACGCGACCCGGGCGGTGAGATCCACTCATCCGCTGAAACGCAACCACCGCCGGACGGCGACGGGACGCCGGACGGGGTGACGGAGGAACGACAGAGCAATGGCCAGAATCCTCGTCCCACTTTACTTCCTCGCCGCACTGGCGGTCTCGTTCATCGCGTGGTGGAACCTTCCGCAACTCGGTGATCTCGGCAAGCAGATGCGCGAGGCCGGCCCGCTGGTTGCGATGCTGTTCTTCCTCTTCATCCTGCAGGTGTCGTTCGTGCTCGAGCGCACCTGGAGCCTCAACAAGGCCAAGGGCCGCGGCTCGCTGCCGGACTTCCTGAACAACGTGCGCAAGAAGTTGCGCTCCGACGACGTCGACGGCGCCATCAAGCTGTGCGAGCAGCAGCGCGGCTCGGCGGCGAACGTCATGCGTGCGGGCCTCGAGCGCTACATGCGCCTGCGCAGCGAAGGCGCCCCGAAGGACAAGATCGTCGCCGAGACGCAGGCCGCCATCCAGGAAGCCAACGGCCTCGAGGTGCCGCTGCTCGAGCGCAACCTGATCGCCCTGTCGACGATCGCCTCGATCGGCACGATGGTCGGACTGCTCGGCACGGTCATCGGCATGATCCGGTCGTTCGCGGCCCTCGGCCACACCGGCGCCGTCGACGCGTCGAAGCTGGCCGTCGGTATCTCGGAAGCCCTCGTCAACACGGCCGGCGGCCTGTTCGTCGCCATCCTCGGCATCGTCATGTACAACGTGTTCGTGACCCGCGTGGACGGGTTCAACTACATGATGGACGAGGCGTCGTACGAGGCCGTTCAGCTGCTTTCGGCCAGCGCGACCGAAAAGAAGTAGTCGGAGGAGGACGAGCCCATGCTCAAGAAGATGCGCCGCATCGGCATTTCCATCGACATGACGCCGATGGTCGATGTGGCCTTCCTCCTGCTGATCTTCTTCATGACGACGACGCAGTTCCGGCCGCCCGAGAAGGACAAGATCACCCTTCCGGAGTCGAACTCGGAGGCGAAGTCGCCGGAATCCGACATCATCACGGTGTCGGTGACCGCGCCGAAGCCCGAGAACAACTTCCAGTCGGTGGTGCGGGTCACCTACCGGCAGGGGGGCCAGGAGGTGGACCGCGTGATCCCGCCCGAGTCCGTGAAGACGGACATGGGCGGCGTGCTCAGCACCGCACGCGCGGCGAACCCCAAGGCCCGCGTCCTCGTCAAGATGGACAAAGACGCCCAGTTCGGCGTCATGGCGGACATGATGAGCGCGTTCCAGGAGTCCAACGCGACGCGCTTCAACGTACAGACGGACCTCATGCAGGGCGGCGGCATCTTCAAGCGTGGCGCGCCCTCGGTCGAAAAATAGTGGCCGCACTCGCGGGAGGTGATTCGCGATGGGTGCTGTAGACACCCCACAACCCAGGCAAGGCAAAGGCAAGGGCAAGGGCTTCCACCGCCCCAAGCGCCGTGTCGGCATTCGTATCGACATGACGCCCATGGTCGACGTGGCGTTCCTGCTCCTCATCTTCTTCATGGTCACGACGGTCTTTCGCACGCCGCAGGCCCTGGAGATCAACCTGCCGCCGGACAACGACACACCGGCGCAGATCGCGGAGTCCAAGATCCTGCAGTTGCGCGTCCTCGCGGACGACCGCATCTACTGGAAGCGGGGCCCGAAGGAGGACCCGTGGACACGCGTGACGCCGGCGGCGATGAAGGACGTCCTCAAGCCCTTCGTGGGCAACAAGGACCTGATCGTGCTGATCAAGATCGCCCGTGACGCGAAGTTCGACAACATGGTCACGATCATCGACCAGCTCGACATCGCGAAGCTCGGACGCTTCTCGATCCTCGAACTCCCCGACAAGGAGAAGGCCGAGGTGGAGAACCTATGAGCGCGCGCAAGATCATCCTCTTCGAGTTCATGCCCTACGGGGCACCGGAACTCCAGGAGGTCGCCGAGAAGTACCTGACTCGCGCGCTCTCCGTGGCGATGGGCGGACTCGTCGTCGTCTTCCTGGCGCTGATCGGGCTCAAGTTCTACGTGGACAGCCGCCCGCAGGAGACGTCGACGATCGTCGTGCCGTACCGCGAGCTGGCGGCCCCGCCGCCGCTCACGGACGCCGCGCCGCCGCCGAAGGTGCAGGTCACGACGCAGGTGGCGCCTCCCGCGGCCGCCGTGCCCGTGCCGGTGCCGGACGCCGAGGCCCCGCAGGAGCAGACCATCGCGTCGCAGGAGGAGCTCTCGGCCGCATCGCCGGGCGTGAGCACCGAAGGCGACGGCGACAACATCGTGGTGGCCCCTCCGTCCGAGGACGAACTGCCGAAGTTCGGTGAGTACGTCTACGTCGAGGAGCTGCCCGAAGCCGTCACCCGCGTCCCCCCGACCTACCCCGACATCGCCCGCGAGGCGGGCGTCGACGGGACGGTGCTGGTGCAGGCGCTGGTGGGCAAGGACGGCAAGGTGAAGGACGTGCGCGTGCAGAAGTCCATCCCGATGCTCGACGCCTCCGCGATCGCGGCCGTCAAGCAGTGGGTGTTCAAGCCCGCGCTGTCGAACAACAAGCCGGTCGCGGTGTGGGTCGCCGTGCCGGTGCGCTTCAGCCTGCACTGAGAGTCGGACGAACGGCGGTTCGTCGCCGTTCGCTGGGAATGACCGGGCGCCGGGGAACGTAGGTTCCCCGTGCGCCCGTTTCGTTGGGCGGGCGTCGCTCCCGGCCGTTGGCCGGGGGCGGGCCGGCGCGCGTCGCCGGCGGAAAGGACCCGCATGACCGCTCTCCGTGCCGTTCCGTCCGATTTCGGCTACGCCCCCGCCCGCGAGGCGCGACGCGCCTCGGACCAGGCGCTCCTCGGCGGCCTCACGACCGGCTGCATGCTCCTGGGGCTGGCCTACGCCGCGTTGCTGGCGGTGGGGCCATACCTGCCGCGCACGATCGAGCTCTCGCCGCCCCCGCCGCACTCGCCGCCCGGGACGATCGAGAACTTCCAGTTCGAGCAGGCGGTCCCCCCGGCGGGCCCGATCCACCCGTCGGCGCAGCCGACCCACGGCGTCCCCGTCCCGGTTCCCGAGGCGCCGGAAGTGCCGGCGACCGTCGTCCAGCAGGGCAGCGGCGTGCCCGGACCGGCGGTCGAGGAGGGGGGCGGTGGCGCCGGGCCCGCGGTGAGCGAGGTCGCGCCGCCGCACACGCTGGAGCCCGGCGAGTACGTCTACCACGAAGTCGAGCCGGCGCTCGCGGTCCAGGTGAAGCCCGTGTACCCCGAGTTCGCCGTGCAGGCACAGGTCGAAGGCACCGTACTCCTCTGGGCGCGGGTCGAAACGGACGGGACGGTCGGGGAGGTGCGTGTGCGGAAGTCCGTCCCGCTGCTGGACGAGGCGGCGGTCGCGGCGGTCCGTCGCTGGCGTTTCACGCCGGCGCTCGCCTCGGGCAAGCCGGTCGCCGTCTGGGTGTCGGTGCCCGTCCGCTTCTCCCTGCACTGAGGGGCCTCCCGGCGCGGCCGCGACGCGGCGGCCGCGCCCGGGGGGGCATTTTCCGCGCCGGTCGGGGCTGCGTTTGACCGCGCGGTGGGCGCTGCCTACCTTCGAACCGTCCTGCGCTCCCCGCGACGTGCCCGCCCCCCTGGAGATCCCCCCATGACGACGCAGCCGGAGTCGGCCCCCGCGTCGGCTCCCACGCCCGCCCCTTCGATCCTCGGCCGGTTCGTGGCCGTGTTCGCCCGCCCGTCGCGCGCCTGGGAGGGCCTGCGGGAGCGCCAACAGTGGTGGTTCCCGCTCCTCCTCGTGGCGGTGTTGAACCTCGGGTTCATCTCGGTCGTCTATGAGCGGGCGCTGCTGCCGGACATGCTCGACCAGTGGCAGGCCCAGGTCGAAGCGGGGCGGATGACGCCCGCCCAGTTCGACAAGATGGAGGCCGCGGCCGGCACGTGGGCGATGAAGGGGACGATTTTCGCGTTCGCGCCCGTCGGCTACCTGGTCGTGACGCTCGTGTTCGCGCTGATCGCTTCGTTCGGCGTGAGCTTCATCCTGGGGGCGAAGCTGCCGTTCCGGCTGGCGCTGGAGGTCGTGTCGTGGTCGGGGCTCGTGAAGATCGTCGAATACCCGCTCGTGCTGCTGCTCGCCTGGACTTCGGAGAGCATGAAGGCCGTCCACCTGAGCCTCGCGGCGCTGCTGCCCGCGTCGGACCCGCCGGCGAAGTGGCACGCGGCGGTGAACGTGGTGCTGGACGCCTTCGGGCCCTTCAACGTCTGGTTCTTCGTCGTCGGCGTCATCGGCTGCTCGGTCCTGAGCGGCGCGCCGCGGCGAAACGTGGCATGGGTCCTGGGCGGTCTCGGGCTGGCCCTGGTGGCCATCGCCGCGCTGTTCAGCGGCTGCTCGCCGGGGGCCTGATTCGGCGACGTCGCCCGGGGATCCGGGCCGGGAGCCCGCCCGCCGGGCGTTCCGGATCGATCCGCAACCTCGCGGCATCCATCCCCGTAACATTCGCGCGCGCCGTGATACTCCGCGGCGCCTCAACGTAGTGCAGGGAAGTCGGAGAGGAGTGGACACCCGGATGCGTCGATTCGTGATGATGGGGTTCCTGCTGGCGGTCGTGCTGCCGAACGCCGGTTCCGCCGAGCCGCTCACCGCGGACGGGGCGGTCAAGATCGCCCTCGAGCACAGCACGCAGATGATCCAGGCGCGTGCGTCGGTGCTGCAGGCCCGCGGCGGGCTGTGGAGCGGCTACGCGAACATCCTGCCGCAGGTGAGCGGCAGCATGAGCCGCAACGGCTCGTTCACGCGCGAGTCCTCGGGTACCCAGGCCTTCGGGTCGAACGTGTTCCCGTCCTCCACGTACGACGCCGAGGGCTACTCCAGCTCGACGACGATCTCCGGCAACTGGTCGATCCTCGACCTGTCGTCCTGGACCTCGTGGTCGTCCGCCCGCGCGGGCATGCGCGCGGCGAACCTCGACATGCGGGCGACGCGGGCCGACGTGGTGCTCGCGACCAAGCGCCAGTTCTACGAGGTCGTGAAGGCGATGCACCTCGCGCGCGTGTCGGCGCAGGCGCTGCGGCTCGCGCAGGACGACGAGCGGCGCGTGAACGCGCTGTTCGAGGTGGGCTCGGTCTCGAAGAGCGACCTGCTGCAGGCCAAGGTGCGTACCGCCCAGTCGGAGCTGGATTCGCTGCTCGCGAATCACGCGGTGACCAACCAGCGCATCACGCTCGCGCAGCAGCTGGGCGTTCCCGAGGGCGACCTGCCCGAGGTGGACTCGACGCTCACCGCCACGCCGACGAAGCCGGACCCCGCCCAGGTGCTCGCCGACGCGCGGGCCTCGCGGCCGGACCTCAAGGCCGCGGACGCATCGCTCAAGTCGGCGGAACTCGCGCTGCGCTCCGCGCGCTTCTCGCGCCTGCCCTACGTGACCCTCGGCGGCAGCGTGACGCCCGTCAGCAAGCGGAACTCGAAGTTCTACTCGAACGCGCTCCGCGACACGGCCACGTTCACCTCGGGCGAGACCGACCACGCGGTGAGCGGCCAGGTCGCCGTGAACCTGAACATCTTCGACGGGCTCGCCACCGAGGGCCGCGTCTCGAGCGCGAAGGCGAACGTGCTGCGCGCCCGCGAGACCCGCGACGCGCTCGTCCGCAATCTCGAGAGCGAGGTCCGGCAGGTCCTGCTCTCGTACCAGGAGGCGACCGAGCGGGAGGCTCTCGCGCGGCGCACCGTCGAGTCCGCCAGCGAGAACCTGAACCTGGTCCAGCAGAAGTACAACGTGGGCTCGGCGACGATCCTGGACCTCATCACGTCCCAGGTGCAGTACCAGCAGGCGCAGAGTGACCTTGTCTCCGCCCTGGCCGCGATCCGTGTGGCGGAAGCCGCGCTCGATCGGGTGCGCGGCAGCGGCGAGTAACTCGAAAGGGCCGGTTCGAGATGATGCGCAAGCCGTGGATTTGGATCGCACTCGGGGTGCTGCTCGTGGGTGCGATCGTGGTCGCCCAGGTCGTCCGCGGAGCCCGGGGCAAGGTCGAAGCGGTCCAGATGGCGCTCGTGCACCGCGAGGACATCACGTCGCGCGTCCGGGCGCCGGGCAAGATCGAGGCGAAGACGCGCGTGCAGGTGAGCGCCGACATCATGGGCAAGATCGTCCGCCTGCTGGTGAAGGAGGGCGACAAGGTCCGCCGCGGCGACCTCATGCTGCAGCTCGACGACACCCAGTACCGCACCGCGAACGACCAGGCGCGGGCGAGCTACGCCGCCGCGCAGGCGCGGGAGCGCGAAGCGCGCACGGCGCTGCGGATCAACGAGGCGAACTTCCAGCGCCAGCGTACGCTCTACGACCAGAAGCTACTGTCGCAGGCGGAGTGGGAGCAGGCGCAGAACGCGAACGAGAGCGCCCGCGTCGCCGCCGCGACCGCAGCCGAGGAAGCCACCCGCGCGAAGGCGGCGCTCGAGGCCGCGGCCGACAACCTGCGCAAGTGCCGGTTCCTCGCCCCGTTCGACGGCGTCGTGAGCGCGCTCAACGTGGAGCAGGGCGAGAACGTGATCATGGGCACCATGAACAACGTGGGTACCCAGATCCTGACCGTCTCCGACATGTCGCGCATGCTGGTGCGCGCCGACGTCGACGAGACCGACATCGTGGACCTCAAGCTCGGGCAGAAGGTGAAGATCTCGGTCGACGCCGTGCCCGACACGACGTTCCCCGGCACGGTGACCGAGATCGGGAACACCGCGAAGCGCTCGATCACCTCGTCGGTCGAGGGCCAGACGGACTTCGAAGTGAAGGTCGTGTTCGACGACAATGTGCCGCAGGTGCGACCGGGCATGACGGCCGACGTGAACATCGAGACGGGCACGCACGAGAAGACGCTCGCCGTGCCGATCCAGGCCGTCGTCGTGCGCACGCAGCGCGAGCTCGACCGCGCCGCGAAGAAGCCGGGCGCGCGCGCCCGCCGCAGCGCCGCCACGACCGTGAGCGCCGACGAAGACACCGTCGGGCGCAAGGACAAGGAGATCACGGGCGTCTTCGTGGCGAAGGACGGCGTCGTGAGCTTCGTGCCGGTGCGCACGGGCATCGCCAGCGAGACGATGATCGAGGTGTTCGGTGACCTGAAGGACGGCGACACCGTGGTGTCCGGACCGTACAAGGCCCTGCGCGACCTGAAGCCGGGCGGCAAGGTGAAGAAGGAACAGGCCGGGAAGGGGAAGAAGTGAGGCCCGCATGCTGATCTCGATCCGCGACCTGCACCGCACGTACCAGGTGGGCGACCAGGAAGTCCGGGCGCTCGACGGGGTGGACCTCGACATCGACGTGAACGAGTACGTCGCGATCATGGGTCCCTCGGGCTCGGGCAAGTCCACGCTCATGAACATCCTGGGCTGCCTCGACACGCCGACCCGCGGCTCCTACCAGCTCAAGGGCCACGAGATCGCGAAGATGACCGACGACGAGCTGGCCCGGATCCGCAACAAGGAGATCGGGTTCGTCTTCCAGACGTTCAACCTG
>CAZIXL010000075.1:0-9251 GCA_964542885.1 uncultured bacterium | reverse complement strand
CGCGAAGGTCGGCGTGTACATCTGCTACGACCGCCACTTCCCCGAGGGCGCGCGCGCGCTGGGCCTGCACGGCGCCGAGATCGTGTTCAACCCGAGCGCGACCGTGGCCGGGCTCTCGCAGTACCTGTGGAAGCTCGAGCAGCCGGCGCACGCGGTGGCGAACGGCTACTTCGTCGGCGCCATCAACCGCGTCGGCACCGAGGCGCCGTGGAACATCGGCAAGTTCTACGGCTCGTCGTACTTCGTCGACCCGCGCGGCAACTTCGTCGCCCAGGCCAACGAGGACGACGACGCGCTCGTCGTGGCCGAGATGGACCTCGACCTGATCGACGAGGTCCGCAAGACCTGGCAGTTCTTCCGCGACCGGCGCCCGGAAACGTACGAGCCGCTGACGGCGCTTTGAGCGGGGCGCCGCGCATCCGGCGCGTCGTCGAGACGGCGCTGTACGTGGACGACATGGCGCGCGCGGTCGCCTTCTACCGCAACGTGCTCGGGCTGGAGCCGCTCTCGACCGGGGAGCGGCTCTCGGCTTTCGACGCCGGCGGCGCCACGGTGCTCCTGCTCTTCCTCCGCGGCGCGACCCGCGAGGGCCTGCGCTGGCCGGGCGGGTTCATTCCCCCGCACGACGGCGCGGGCCCGCTCCACGTGGCGTTCGCCGTCGCCGCGGAGGACCTGGCCGGCTGGGAGTCGGCGCTGGCCGAGCGTGGCGTCGCGATCGAGAGCCGGATCGCGTGGGACCGCGGCGGGCACAGCCTGTACCTGCGCGATCCCGACGGCCACTCGGTCGAGCTGGTGACGCCGGGGACCTGGGCGACGTACTGAGGACGAGCGGCGGCCGAGGGCCGACGGGCGTGCCGGTGCGCGCGCAAATCCCTACGTACGGCCCGCTTCGCGGTGTATGCTCGCCCCGCTCTGCGGCCGCTTGCGGTCGCGCCTCACCGCGGCGCCCTGCGCCGCGCACGGCAGTTCGACACGACTGCCGGGAGACACGGGTCCCGCGAGCCCCGACTCGGCCGGCGACGAGTCCACGAGAGGTCGCGGTACCCGGCGCCGGCGCCTCGCGCCCCGCGCCACGCGGCCTCCTTCGGGAGGTGGCAGTCATGGGTCTCTTGATCAGGAACGGCGAGATCGTGAACGCCGGCGAGCGCTTCGTGGCGGACGTGCGCGTCGACGGCGGCACGATCACCGACATCGGCACGCACCTCGCCCCGGCCACGGGCGACGAGACGATCGACGCCGAAGGGCTGCACCTGCTGCCCGGCTTCGTCGACCCGCACGTGCACATGGAGCTGCCCTTCATGGGCACCGTGAGCGCGGACGACTTCGAGATCGGCGGCGCGTCGGCGGCGGCCGGCGGGACCACCTGCTTCATCGACTTCTGCATGCAGGGCAAGGGCCAGCCGCTCACGAAGGCGATCGAAGGCTGGCACGCCAAGTCCAAGAAGTCGGTGATCGACTACTCGTACCACATGGCCATCACGGACTTCGGTCCCAACACCGCCGCCGAGATGCGCGAGGTGGTCGAGAAGCACGGCATCACGAGCTTCAAGATCTTCCTCGCCTACAAGGGCGCGCTGATGGTCGACGACGGCCAGCTCTACGAGATCATGCGCGAGGCCGGCAAGCTCGGCGCCGTGGTCACCGTGCACGCCGAGAACGGCGAAGCCGTGTGGCACCTGCAGCGCGAGCTGCTCGAGAAGAAGTGCACCGGCCCCGAGTTCCACCCCGTCTCGCGCCCGAGCATCGTCGAGGGCGAAGCGACCGAGCGGGCGCTGGCCATGGCCCGGCTGCACGGTGCGACCGCGTACATCGTGCACATGACGTGCAAGGAATCCGTGCACGCGCTGGAGCGCGCCAAGCTCGGCGGCCAGCGCTGCTACGGCGAGACCTGCCCGCAGTACCTGCTGCTCGACGACACGGTGTTCGACAAGCCCGACTTCGGCGGCTCCGCGTACGTCATGAGCCCGCCGATCCGCCCCGGCCACATCGGCCACCACGCGTCGCTGTGGGGCGGGCTCTCGAACCGCATGCTCGACTCGGTCGGCACCGACCACTGTCCGTTCACGCACGAGCAGAAGAAGATGGGCGTCGGCGACTTCACCCGCATCCCGAACGGCGCCGCGGGCATCGAGGACCGCCTGGCGCTGCTCTACACCTACGGCGTGCTCGGCGGGCACTTCGACCTGTGCCGCATGGTCGAGCTGGGCAGCGCGGCGCCGTCGCGCATCTTCGGGCTCGCGAAGAAGGGCGCGATCGCCGTCGGCCACGACGCCGACCTCGTGCTGTTCGACCCGAAGGGCGAGCGCGCGCTGAGCGCGAAGACGCACCACTCGAAGGCGGACCGCAGCATCTTCGAAGGCTTCAGCGTCCGCGGCCGTGTCGCGCGGACGATCGCCGGCGGACGCACCGTCTGGGACGGCGACAAGCTCATGACCACGCGCGGTGCCGGCCGCTTCCTCACGCGCAAACCCACCCATTTCTCGCAGCATGCGGAGGTGAAGCCTTGAACCCGAAAACCGCTTCCGACTCGCTGACCGCCGCCGAAGTACGCGCGAAGCACAAGGAGTACCTGTTCCCGTCGGTCACGAACTACTACGCCGAGTCGGTCGTCCTGTCGGAGGGCAAGGGCCTGCGCGTGCGCGACCTCGACGGGAAGGAGTACCTCGATTTCTTCGGCGGCATCCTCACCGTGTCGGTGGGCCACTGCAACGACGAGGTGAACGGCGCGGTCAAGGCGCAGATCGACCGCCTGGGCCACGTGTCGACGCTCTACCCGACGCTGCCGATCGTGGAGCTGGCCGAGAAGCTCGTGTCGATCGCGCCCGGCAAGCTGCAGAAGGCGTACTTCACCGCCAGCGGCACCGAGGCCGACGAGACCGCCGTCACGCTGGCCATGGTGCACACCGGCCGCTCCGAGGTGATCGCGCTGCGCCACGGCTACTCCGGCCGCTCGATGCTCGCGCAGTCGCTCACGGCCCACTCGCCGTGGCGGGCGATCCCGACGCAGATCGCGGGCATCAAGCACGCGCCGTCGCCCTACTGCTACCGCTGCCCGCTCAAGCTCACCTACCCCAAGTGCGGCGTGGCCTGCGCACACGACCTGGACGAGCTGATTCGCACCACCACGACCGGCGCGCCGGCCGCGTTCCTCGCCGAGCCCATCCAGGGCGTGGGCGGTTTCGTGACCCCGCCGAAGGAATACTTCCAGATCGCCGTCGAGATCGTGCGCAAGTACGGCGGCGTGTTCATCTGCGACGAGGTCCAGACCGGCTTCGGCCGCACCGGCGACAAGTGGTGGGGCTGCGAGCAGTACGGCGTCGAGCCCGACATCATGACCATGGCGAAGGGCATCGCGAACGGCATGCCGCTGTCGGCGACGCTCGCGACGACGGCCATCGCGGACTCGTTCACCAAGGCGCAGATCTCGACGTTCGGCGGCAACCCGATCACCGCCACGGCCGGCAAGGCGACCGTGGACTACATCGAGTCGCACGACCTGCGGCGCAACGCGGCCGTGCAGGGCGCGCGGCTGCGCGAGGGGCTCGAGAAGCTGCAGAAGAAGCATCCGCGCATCATCGGCGACGTCCGCGGCATGGGCCTCATGCAGGGCGTCGAGCTGGTGAAGGACGAGACGGCGGGCGACCGCACGCCGAACCCGCAGGCCGTGAACGCGCTGTTCGAGGAGTGCCGCAAGCGCGGCCTGCTCATCGGCAAGGGCGGGCTGCTCGGCAACTGCCTGCGCATCTCGCCGCCGCTCACCGTGAGCGCGGCCGAAGTGGACGAGGCGCTCCAGAAGCTCGGCGAGTCGTTCGCCGCCATCGACGCCGCCTAGGAGACGATCGAGTGACCCCACCGCCCGCGCCGTTTCCGGACGACCGCCTCGAGCGGCGGCTTCCCGACGCGAAGCCGCTCTACTCGCCCGCCGAGGCGGTCGTCGAGGCCAACCGCTGCCTGTACTGCCACGACGCGCCGTGCGTGGCCGCGTGCCCGACGGGCATCGACATTCCCACGTTCATCCGCCGCATCGGCTCCGACAACGTGCGCGGCGCGGCGCGCACGATCCTGTCGGCCAACGTGCTCGGCTTCTCGTGCGCGCGCGTGTGCCCGGTCGAGGTGTTGTGCGCCGGGGCGTGCGTGTACAACGCCTGGCACCGGGACCCGCCCATCGCGATCGGCCGGCTGCAGCGCTACGCCACCGAATCGCTCGTGCGGTCCGGCTCCGCGCGCGGGCTGCTGGCGGCCGCGCCCCGCAACGGCAAGCGCGTCGCCTGCGTCGGCGCCGGGCCCGCGTCGCTGGCGTGCGCCGGCTACCTCGCGCTCGAGGGCTTTGCCGTCACGATCTACGAGAAGCGCGGCTTCGCCGGCGGTCTCAACACGTCGGGCGTCGCGCCGTACAAGATGCCCGCCGACGATGCGCTCGCCGAGGTCGAGTTCGTGCGCTCGCTCGGCGTCGAGATCCGCACCGGCGTCGAGGTGGCGCCGGGTCCCACGGCCGAGGCGCTGCTGCGCGAGTTCGACGCGGTGTTCCTCGCGCCGGGCCTGGGCGCCGACACGAAGCTGGGAATCCCCGGCGAGGACGGTCCCGGCGTGCTCGGCGCGGTGGACTGGATCGAGCGCATGAAGACCGGCGCCGAGGCGTTCGTCGCGGGCGTCGGCGGCGCGGTCGTGGTCGGCGGCGGCAACACCGCCATCGACGTGGCCCGCGAGCTGGCGGGCCTCGGCATCCCGTCGGTCAGCATGCTCTACCGCCGCACGACGGCCGACATGAGCGGCTACGCGCACGAGCTGGAGCACGCCCGACTGGCCGGCGTCGTGCTGGTCGAGCGCGCCGTGCCGGCCGCGTTCCAGCGCGACGCGAAGGGCGCCCTCACGGGCATCGCGCTCGCGAGCGGCGAGACCGTGCGCTGCGATCTCGCGGTCGTGGCGATCGGGCAGGCCCGCATCGCCGAGCTTTCGCGCAGCTTCCCGGGCGTGAAGCTGGACGCCCGCGGCTCGCTGGTCGCCGACCCGAAGACGGGTGCGACCGGGCATCCCAAGGTGTTCGCCGGAGGCGACGCCATGCACGGCGGCGAGCTGGTCGTGACCGCCGTCCAGGACGGAAAGAGGGCCGCGCGAGGGATCTGCGCGGCACTCGGGATCGAGCTCCGGCCGGATTCCCCCGCGCGCGCCGGGCACGCGTAGGTACCGCGGCGCACGCGCGCCACGGCAGCGCTGGGAGGTCGCATGCGAGTGCTGTTCGTCTACCCGGACATGTCCTCGACGGTCACGAGCTACACGGGCGCGCTGTCGTATTCGGTGGGCCTCCTGTCGGCGGTGCTGCGCGACGCGGGGCACGAGACGTCGCTCTACCACGTCACGCACGAACCCACGCAGGAGGAGTTCCAGGCGCGGGTGCGCGCCGCGCGGCCCGACCTCGTCGCGTTCTCGACGATCAGCCACTCCGCGCGCCGGCTCGGGCGCTGGACGACCTGGGCGCACGAGGCCTCCGGCGCGCCGGTGGCCGTGGGCGGCGTGCACGCCACGTTCGCGGCCGAGGCCGTCTCGGCGCTCCCCGACGTGCATTACACGTGCGTGGGCGAAGGCGAGCACGCCCTGCTCGAGCTGTGCGACCGGCTGGAGCACGGCGGCGACCCGACGACGGTCGACAACTTCTGGGCGCGCCGCGGCGGCGAGGTGGTGCGCAACCCCGTGCGCCCGATCCTCGACGACCTCGACGCGCTGCCCGATCCCGACCTGTCCATCTTCGACGTGCCGCGCATGTACAACTCGCGCATGGGCACGTTCCACTACGTCATGTCGCGCGGCTGCGCGTTCCGCTGCACCTACTGCTCCGCGCACACGCTCATGCGCGTCTCGCCGCGCACGGGCAAGTTCTGGCGCTTCCTCTCGCCCGAGCGCGCGGCGCGCCAGCTGGGCACGCTCCTCCATCGCCACCTGCCGGACGCGAAGGTCGTGAGCTTCGGCGACGCGATCTTCTTCCCGAACCGGAAGTGGCTCGCCGAGTTCGTGCCGCACTACCGCGAGCACGTCGGACTGCCCGTCTCGTGCAACCTGCGCGCGGATTTCGTGAAGGACGACACCGTGCCGCTGTTGCGCGAGATCGGCGTGAAGATCGTCCGGCTGGGCGTCGAGTCGGGCAACGAGCACATGACGCGCGACGTGCTGCTGCGCAACCTGCACGTCGACGACCTGCGCCGTGCCTACCGGCTGCTGCGCGAGGCCGGCATCGAGCGCTGGTCGTACAACATCGTCGGGCTGCCCGGGGAAACGCTGCCGATGGCGCTCGAGACGGTGAAGCTCAATGCCGAGATCGACCCCGAGCTGGCGCTGGCGTTCATCTTCTACCCCTACCCGGGCACCGACCTGCACCGGCTGTGCCGCGAAAAGGGCCTGCTCACCGAGCGCGAGTACGACCACTACAAGGTGGGCGTCGCCATCCGCCAGCCGCAGTTCGCCGACGGCGACGTGCTGTTCGTACACCGCTGGTTCGGGCGCCTGATCCGCGTGTACCGCGCCATCGGCCGGCAGCCCGCGTGGCTCGCGCGACCCGCGCGCGCGGTGCTCGACACGGTGCTCACGAGCCCGCTGCTGCCGCGCGGCGCGATCGTGGCCACGGGCGAGGCCGTGCGCGGGCTGCGCCACGCCGTCGGGGAGCGGCTCGTGCGCCGCGCCCCGGCGCTCTACCGGCTGCTCGGCGGCCGCGCCCCCTCGCTGGCGGCCACGCTGGGCACGCGCGAAGGCCTCGCGCGGGCGGACGCCTGACCATGCGAATCGTCCGGCTTCCCCTCGCGCACGTTCCCGCGGCGGACTGGGACCGCCTCGCGGGGGACTCGTTCTTCGCCTCGCGCGGCTTCGTGGAGCTGTGGCGCCACGCCGGCGGGCGACCGATGGCGTGGATCGCCGAGGACGCGGGGCGGATCGCCGCGCTGCTGCCCGGCGTGGAGTACGGCCGCGGTCCCTGGCGGCGGCTCGCGTCGCTGCCCGACGGCTGCTACGGCGGCGTGCGGCTCGATGCCGCGCTCGAAGCGGAACGCCCGCGGTTCGTGACCGCGATGCTCGACGCGATCGCAGGCGCCGGGTACGCCAAGGCCTGCGTGTTCGATTTCCACCACAGTCTCGGCGCGCACTCGGCCTTCTCTTCGGAGACCGAGACGACGCGCCTGGCCGAGATCGGCGTGCCCGGCTGGCAGCCGCCCGATGCCAAGCTGCGATCCCAGGTGCGCAAGGCCGTGCGCGAGGGCATCCGCGTCGAGCCATTCGACCTCGCGCGCCACCGCGACGGGCTGCTGGCGCTGGTCGCCGGCAGCGCCCGCCACCACGGCCGCCGCCAGCGGCACCCGGCGGCGCTCTACGACGCGCTCGCCGCGCTCGCCGCGCGCGACCCGCGCGTGCGCTGGTTCTGGTGCGAGCATGACGGCAGGCCGGTCGCCACGCACGTCTACTTCGTCGAGCGCGACGCGCTGCAGGCCTGGCAGTCGCACTTCGACCGCACGTTTTCGTTCCTGAAGCCCAACCAGTACATCCGCCACGCCGCCTGTCTCGCCGCCGCGCACGACGGCGTGCGCTGGCTCAACCTCGGGTGCACACCCCCGGAGGCCACGGGTCTCGCCTACTACAAGGCCCGCTGGGGCGGGACCACGGTGCGCTACGCGAGCTGGTACCGCTGGCGCGGACTGGGCGCGCTGGCGCGCGTGTGGTACCCCGAATCGAGACTCAGGCCACGATACGATTCCCCCGGCACCGGGGCGGCCCCGCCGCTCCCGGCGCACGAAGGCTGACCCACCCACGACCCGGCGGAGCACATGGCTGACCTTTCCATCGATTTCGCGGGCATCAAGGCCCCGAACCCGTTCTGGCTCGCGAGCGCGCCTCCCACCAACACCGGCGACCAGATCATGCGCGCCTTCGACGCGGGCTGGGGCGGCGCCGTGTGGAAGACGCTCGGCGACCCGATCGTGGACACCTCCAGCCGCTTCGGCGCGATCTCCGTGGGCAACGAGCGCATGGTGGGCTTCAACAACATCGAGCTCATCACCGACCGGCCGCTCGAGGTGAACCTGCGCGAGATCCGCGAGTGCAAGAAGCGCTACCCGAAGCACGCGGTGATCGTGTCGCTCATGGTCGAGTCGAAGGAGGACTGGCGCGACATCATCCGCCGCGTCGAGGACACGGGGGCCGACGGGATCGAACTGAACTTCGGCTGCCCGCACGGCATGTGCGAGCGCGGCATGGGCTCGGCGGTCGGCCAGGAGCCCGACGTGCTCAAGATCGTCGCCGGCTGGGCCGTGGAGTTCTCGAAGCTGCCCGTGCTGGTCAAGCTCACGCCCAACGTGGGCGACATCACGGTCCCCGGCGTGGCTGCCGTCGAGGCCGGCGTGCACGGCCTGTCGCTCATCAACACCATCAAGAGCATCACCGGCGTGGACCTGGACCGCATGGTGCCCTACCCCGTCGTCGGTTCGCGTTCGACGAACGGCGGCTACTGCGGTCCGGCCGTGAAGCCCATCGCGTTGCACATGGTCGGCGCGCTCGCGCGCGACCCGCGCGTCACGGTGCCCATCTCGGGCATCGGCGGCATCGCCACGTGGCGGGACGCAGCGGAGTTCATCGCGCTCGGCTGCACCAGCGTCCAGGTGTGCACGGCCGTCATGCACTACGGCTTCCGCATCGTGGGCGACATGATCGACGGCCTCTCGAACTTCCTCGACGAGAAGGGCATGGCTTCCGTGTCCGAGCTGCGCGGCAAGGCGCTCGAGGCCTACGTGGAATGGGGCAACCTCGACCTCAACTACAAGGTCGCCGCCAGCGTCGACGTGCAGAAGTGCATCGGCTGCGACCTGTGCCTGGTGGCCTGCCGGGACAGCTCCGTGAACTGCATCCACGTGGACGGCCACCCGCTGCCCGCCGGCCACCGCGCCCCGGGCCGCGACGCCGCGATCGCGCGCCAGAAGGAGACCGGAATCAAGGTCACGTGGGTGGACTGGGACGAATGCACCGGCTGCAACCTGTGCTCGCACGTCTGCCCGGTCCCCGGCTGCATCACGATGGCCGACGACACGCGCGGCAAGTCCTTCGAGAGCTGGAACGACCGCCTCACGAAGGGCACCGCCCACGTGCCGGGCGGCCTGCACGACTGAGCGTCGCCTGCAAGGAGGAAGGCCCATGTCCCGTGCCGACACGCTGGAAACCGTCGACCATCCCGACGGTCGCGTCGAGCTCCGCGATCCCGGGTCGCTCCACGACAGCCCGCT
>CAZIXL010000074.1:0-9273 GCA_964542885.1 uncultured bacterium | reverse complement strand
GCCCCGCTGCCGCCGTTGGTCCCCGCACGCCGCGGGTTGCTACAATCACCGCCCTCGCGGCGGCATACGGCCGGCCGACCGCTCCCCCGAACCCGACCGGAAGGTGCCATGCGTCCGCTCCTCGCCCTGCTCCTCGCTTCGCTGCTCGCCTCCCCCGCCCTCGCCGCCGCGCCGCGCGCGCTGTTCGACAACACGCACGCCGAGACCGCCGGCAACGCCGACTGGATCATCGACACCGACATGCCGCTGCCGCTGCCGGACCAGTCCACGGTGGGCCCGGCGACGCCGCGCACCTACTGGCTGGGCGCGATCTCGTCGTGGGGCATCGACCTGGTGAAGCGCGGTTACTTCGTCGCGACGCTGTCGTCGCCCAACACGATCACCTACGGCGACACGACGAAGCCCTATGACCTGTCGAAGTTCGACGTGTTCGTGGTGCCCGAGCCCAACACGCTTTTCTCGGCCGCCGAGAAGGCGGCGATCTTCGCGTTCGTCGCGGGCGGCGGCGGGCTGGTGGCGGTGGGCGACCACTACGGCTCCGACCGCAACGGCGACGGCAAGGACTCGCCCCAGATCTGGAACGACCTCGACCCCACCGGGCTCCTGGGCGTTCACTGGCAGGTCAACGGCGAGGCGAACAACAACATCACGCAGAACAGCGGCAACATCGAAACTTCGCCGACGGATTCGATCGTGCACGGCCCCGTCGGCGTGGCCGACAGCGTCGAGTTCCACAACGGCACCACGTTCGTGCTGAACCCGGCGGCCAACCCGCGCGTGCGCGGCGTGATCTGGATGACCGGCCTCGCGCACGGCAACACGGGCCTGATGGCGGCGCGCTCGGAGTACGGCAACGGCCGCGTGTTCTTCCTGGGCGACAGTTCGCCGATCGACGACGGCAGCGCGCAGCCCGGCAACAGCAGCATCTACGACGGCTGGGGCGAGGCCACCGGCCGCGACAGCATCCTCGCGATGAACGCGACGATCTGGGTCACGCGCCGCGCCGCGGCTCCGACGACCTCGGTGTCCGGTCCCGCCGCGGGCGCGCTCGCGTTCGCGGCCCCCGAGCCCAACCCCAGCTCGGGCGCGGTGACGCTGCGCTTCTCGCTGGCCGCCGCCGCGGACGTGCGCGTCGAGTTGCTCGACACCGCCGGCCGGCGCGTGCGCACGCTGGCGAGCGGCACGCGGGACGCCGGTGCCTACGCGCTCCGCTGGGACGGCCGCGCCGACGACGGCCGTGCCGTGTCCCCGGGCCTCTATTTCGCGCGGCTCGTCACGCCGGGCGGCGCGGCCGTGCGCCGCGTGGTGCGCGTGCGTTGAGGCGGCGCGGCGGCCGGCGCGAACGGCGCCGCCGAATACGCGGGCCGGGTCGCTGACGTCCGCTTCGTCATCCCCCACAGGTCCTGCAGCACGAAGTCGATCACGCCGGCGGCCTGCCCGCGCTGGAAGTACCAGAGCGGAAATCCCGAGAACACGAGCGGCGCGTTCTCGCTGCCGTGGTACAGCGTCATGATCGGCTTGTTCGGGCCCAGGGCGCCGGCCGTGGTGGCGTAGAGCGTGTCGAGCGTGGGCTCGAGGTCCTCGACGTTGGGCAGCGGGTCGGCGTCCTCGGCGACCGTGTTCGGCTTGGTCAGCACCTCGCCCTGGAACACGGTCTGGTAGAAGTCGCCCGCGCGCGTGCGGCGCGGCGCGTACGTGGCGAACGGGTCCGACGCGGTCGTCTTCTCGGTGAGCGGCGAGGGCAGCTTCGCGTAGTCGGGCATCCCCGCCCACGGGTGCTGGCCCGCGGTCGAGCGCCCGGCCTGCCGGCCCAGGCCCTCGGTGATCTCGCTCCGCCAGTGCGCGATGTCGAACATGAAGCGCCCGGCGACCAGCTCGGTGTCGGCATTCGCGTGCACGAGCGCGTTGGTGCCGTACTTCTCCCACGGCTCCTGCATGCACTGCGCGGCGCCGCCGCCCTGGATCCACGCGAGCCCGCCCTGCTTGACCCATGCGGTGAGCGGGTTCGTGCGGCCGGGGTACGAGACGTGGTGCAGCATCGGCATGGGATCGCGCACGTAGTCGACCGGGTTCGTGAGCTGCGCGCTCTTGTAGTCCACGAGCCAGATCAGCTTCCGGTAGCGGCCCAGGTAGTCGAGCGTCAGCAGCCCGCCCGGCTGGTAGCGCGTGCCGATCGTGTCGTAGTCGTAGCCCGCGAACAGGCCCGGCGGACTCTGGACCGCGTCGGCGTAGCCCCGCCACGGCACGTTGCCCACCGCGTAGAGGAACGTGTCCAGCTCGGCGGCCGTGGGCCACGCACCGGTGGGAATGTCCAGGTAGCCCGTCGATGCGCGGGTGTCGAGCTTGAAGCGCGTGTCGTCGACGATCAGCAGGTCACGGTCGTGGCGCGGGCGCAGCACGTCGAACTGCACGACCGCGAGGCTCGTCTGGTTCTCGGCGTCGCGCGCCTCGAGGTAGAAGAAGTGCGTCTGCGAGTACTCGCCGGGCGGCGGCGAGATGGCCGGGATCGTGCAGTCGGTGGTCAGCTGGGACCAGCGGCTCCAGTGGCCCACGTCGGTCGCCTCGTCGGAGCGCGGCGTCTCGTCCCCCAGGTCGCCGTCGACGCGCCAGCGGTAGCCCGACACGAACGTGCCGCTGTGGGCCGCGCCGCTCCAGTGGAACGGGATCGGCACGTCGGCCGGGAACTCGGCCTGCAGGAACGTGGTGGGATCCAGCGAGAACTGCGGCCCGGCGTACTTGTAGTACAGGTACTCGTTGTACAGCGTCAGCGTCGGCCCGAGCTGGCCGGAGTAGGTGACGTTGCACAGGAACATGTTCAGGTCGAGCTGGAACACGGGCGAATAGGCGCCCGCCTCGTCGAAGGCGACGATCACGACCATCTGCGCGCCTTCCAGCAACTCGCGCAGGTCCAGCTTCGTCGTGTCGCCACCGACCGAGTCCCACTCCGAGAACGAGGGCGCGTAGCGCTTCCGCAGCGAGTCGGGTCGCAGGAGCGCGATCTGCATGTCGAAGTCGCCGCCGTCGTGCAGGATCTTGTACTTGTACTTGACCGGCTTGTGGCTCGAGCGGCCGTCGGGGTCGTTCCCCTCCCATTCGATCCGGAACGACGGCCCGAACGTGGGCGTGAACAGGTGGTTCGCGACCGGGGCCGTGATCCGCACCGTGGGCGTGATCGTGTACGAGTTGAACGAACTGAACGCCGGCGCGGACGCGAGGCCGCCGTTGTCCACCGCCTTCACGACGAACGTGTGGAACGCGTGCCCGGTGCCGGCCGTGGCCGAGTCCACGTTGTTCGCGCGGAACACGAACGTGCCGCGGTTCTCGGTGGTCGAGACCCACGGCGTGTCGGCCAGCGCCTCGGTCGGCGGGTCGATGCAGTAGAGGTAGTGGTCGATCGAGCCGTCGGCGTCGAAGCCGGCCCAGCGGATCTCGTAGGCGTAGAAGTACTGCTGGGTCGTGCTCGCGGGCACCTGCGTCAGCTCGACCTCCGGCCGCTGGTTCGCGGGCAGCAGGCCGTTGATCTTCCCCTTGCCGCAGCCGGGAAGGAACGCGAGGAGCAGGGCGGCCGCCACCGCGGCCGCGCCGGCGAGGCGCCGGCGGTTCCGGCGGTTCGTCAACGGAGCATCTCGCGCAGGGTCACGACGCGCGTGGCAGGATTGCCGTCGTGCACGACTTCGAACGGCACGCGCCGCCCGTTCGCGCCACGCTCGAACAGCTCCTCGAGGTCGCGCAGGTTCCACTCCCCGATCGGCCGGCCGTCCACCTTCACGATCTCGTCGCCCTCGGCCAGCTTCGCCTTCGCCGCCGGCGAGCCCGGCAGCACCGAGCGGGCGAGCACGCGGCCGTCCTCGTGCGTGAGCAGGATGCCCGCGCGCGTGAACGAGTCGCGCTCGTGGTAGCGGGCGCCGGGCTCGAGCCACACGCGGCGGCCGTCGTAGTCGAGCGTCACGCGGAAGCGCTCGAGGATGCGGTTGCCGACGTTGCCCGCGAACTCCTCGCTCGCGAACGCCCCCTCGGTGGCGTGCGAGACCGTGACCATCGGCTCCGTCCAGCGATAGGGGCCGAACGCCATCGCCTTCGCGCGCCCGAGCGTGTTCTGGAACTCGCCGCCGAAGCCCGCGCCCGACACGTAGTGCCGGTCGCGCAGCCGGCCCTCGATGCCGTTCTGGCGCGCGAACGGGCCGTGCAGGTCGACGGTCGAGCTGCTGCCCACGTCGAGCCGGAAGACGCCCGCGAACTGGTCGTCGAGCGTGCCGGCCAGGCCGGGCACGACGCCGTTCATGACCATGGGCAGCGGCGCTTCCCTGCCGTCGTACCGGAACGTCTTCGGGTCGTGCAGCACGAGCACGCCGCGGTCGTAGTCGATCGTGACCACGAACCGGCTGATGACGTCGTAGCCGATGATGCCGGCCATCTCGCGCCAGAAGTAGGGCGCGAACATGGGATTGACCGAGAGCACCGCGACCTGCAGGTCGTGCAGCTCCACGCCGTCGCCGTCGGGGCCGCGCACCGCGAGCGAGCCCAGCTTGGCGAACGCCGCGCTGCCGGCCGCGCCCGCGCCCGCCGCCTGCATGCGGCCGCTGGTCGCGATGCCGTGCGAGGCCGCGAACGAGCTGTCGAGCACGCTGACGCTGGCGCCCGTGTCGAAGAGGAAGTCCTGCTCCGGCCCGCCGTCGATCGAAGCCTTGAGCCACACGTGCCGCGCCGTGTAGTCGAACGGCAGCGTGGCGACGCCCGGCGACTTCAGCCAGCGCAGCGCGTTGCCGCCCGTCGAGTCGGGCGCGCCGAACGCGATGCCGGACACGTCGACGTTGATCGCGACCGAGTCCACCTCGGCGCGCAGCCGGTTGGCCGGCAGGTTCGAGACGCTCGTCACCGACAGGAACGGCCGCAGCCGGCCCGCGGCCTTGCGCCAGTCGCCGAGCGTGGTCACGACCCACGACTGGTCGTGCGGCGCCTCCATGCGCGCGAGCAGGCCGGTCTTGTCGTCGAACCACAGGCGGCGCGGCTTCATGCCCTCGGCGCCCGGCGCGTCGACGGCCAGCACCGTGTAGGTGCCGAGCGAGTCGGTCTCGTGGCCCGACACCGTGACGCGCCCGCCGCCCTGGTCGGGCTCGCTCCAGCGCTCGACTTCGAACCAGGTCGAGACGCGCGCCTCGTCGAGGTCGCGGTCGGCGAGGCGCACGACGCGCCCCGTGGTCGGGTCGGTGCGCCAGCTCGTGGCGCCGTCCGAGCCCTCGGACAGCTTGAACGGGCCCAGCTCCGTGCGGCTGTAGTGGCGGTCCGGCCGCGCCGACCAGGTCTCGATCCGGCCCTCGAACCCGAACGCCTTCACCGTCGCGCGCGTGTAGCTCGTCTGCTCGGCGGCGGCGGCGGCCGCGCCTCCCGTGGCCTCGAGGTAGCGCGCGACGACCTTCGCCGCCTCCGGCGTGATCTCGGCGCGCGCGGACCCGGCGGCGAACATTGCGGCGAGCAGCGCGAGCACCAGCGCGCGCGGCGTACGGGCGGACTTCGGGGACATGGTCGCTCCTGCGGGGATCGGTCGGCGGGGCCGTGGACTGGCCGGAGATTCTAATGGAGCGCGTTCGCGCACGTGAGGCCATTCACGACCGGCGCGGCCGGCGGCAAGCCGTTCGCGGGGACGGGCATGGCTCCGAACCGTTGCGGCCCGCGGCGGCGCGTGCGTATTCTGGCCCCCGCCCGCAGCTCCCCCCTCTCGAAAGGAATCGCGCATGATCCGGAAGTTCGCAGGGCTCCTCCTCCTCGTGGCCGTGCTCGCGCCCGTCCCGGCGCGCGCCAACGCCTTCCAGACCTTCGGACCCCACATCGGCTTCTCGACCGACCCCAGCCAGGTCGTGTTCGGCGGCCAGCTGCAGATGGGCGACGTGGCGCCGAACATCGACTTCGTCCCCGGCGTGGACGTGGGCGTGGGCGACAACCTGACGCTGGTCTCGCTGAACGGCGACTTCCACTACCGGTTCGTCGTCCAGAACATGACGTGGCAGCCCTACGCCGGCGCCGGCGTGGCGATCCACTTCATCAGCTGGGACAACCCCGGCCCCGGCCTCGACAACAGCGACACGCGCGCCGAGGGCACGATCGTCGGCGGCGCCGACGTGCCCACCAGGAGCGGCAGCCGGTTCTTCGTCGAAGGCAAGATCGGCCTGGGCGACGGCCCCAGCTTCAAGCTGACGGCCGGCTGGCACTTCAAGCTGCGCTGACCGAAGCCCCCTCGACGCGACGCCGGGCCGACAGGAAGTCGCCCCGGCG
Organism: uncultured bacterium; assembly: GCA_964542885.1. Lineage (GTDB taxonomy): Bacteria > Eisenbacteria > RBG-16-71-46 > RBG-16-71-46 > RBG-16-71-46 > CAIXRL01. Next base: position 3,003 of record CAZIXL010000074.1, on the reverse strand, counting down.
TTTCGCGTTCATGGCCCCGCACGACGAAGGCCCGTCCCGCCGGGAGCGCGCACCGGCGGAGTCGAGAGGCCTGCGAGAGCCATGGAATGGCGAAGCAGGCCGAACGCCTAACGGAGCGGAGGCCATGGATGGCCGAAGCGGAGTGTCCGCCGGTGCGCGCTCCCGGCGAGACGGGCCGTGCACCCAGGAAGGGAGCAGCCCGTCCGCTAAGGCTTCACGCCCGTCATCTCGAGCCGCTTCACGAAGTCGGGCGCCTTGAGGAAGCCTTCGACGCGCGCCTCGCGCACCTCGCTGCCGTCGGGCCGCAGGAACACGATCGTCGGCACGCCCTTCACGCCGTACTTCTCGCGCCGCGCCTTCACCTCGTCGGAGCCCTCGTTGGTGAGGTCCACCTTGTAGGCGTCGAAGCCGCGCGCCGCCGCCACGACCCGCTTGTCCGGGAACGTCTGCAGCTCCAGCTCGTGGCAGGGCACGCACCAGTCCGCCGCGAAGTCGAGCATCACGCCTCGGCCCCGCGCCAGGCTCGCCGCCACCGCCGCGTCGTCGTAGTCGTGGAACGGGATCGAGCGCGACCTGGCCGTCGTCACCTGCAGCATCAGCCACACGCCGCCCGCCACGGCCAGCGCGCCGGCCAGGTTCTTCATGAGCTTGAAGCCCTTGCGCGCGTTCGCGCTCTTCTCCATGAAGCCCAGGTAGAGCCCGCCCAGCACCAGCGCCGCCGGCACCAGGTAGGGCGCGAAGCGCGGCAGCAGGCCGATGAGCACGTAGTTGAGGCCCAGCGTCGCGAGCACGACGCCGAAGAGCTTCTTGACCCAGTCCATCCAGTCGCCCGAGCGCGGCAGGCTCTGCAGCAGCCCCGAGAACGTGGCGAGGAACAGGTACGGGAAGCCCAGCCCGATCGCGAGCGCGAACATGGACGCGAAGCCGAACACCGCGTCGCCGCGCTGCGCGAGGATCGCGAGCAGGGCGACCACGAACGGGCCCACGCACGGCGCCGCGACGATGCCCACCGCCATGCCCGAGACGAACAGGCCCGCGAGCGTGCCGGTGTTGGCGCCGCCCGCCTTGTCGAGCACCCAGGTGGGCGCCTGCATCTCGTAGAAGCCGAACATCGAGAGCGACAGCACCACCAGCAGCACGCCCAGGCCGACGTTGACCCACGGGTTCTGCAGCGCCGCCCCGAAGAGGCCGCCCGTGAGCGCGGCGACCAGGCCCAGCACCGAGTAGGTGAGCGCCAGGCCCAGCACGTACACGACCGCGTTCGCCATGACCTTCGGCAACGCCTCCTTGCGGCGGGCGCCGAAGATGGAGACCGTGATCCCGAGCATCGGGAACACGCACGGCGTGAGGTTCAGCAGCAGCCCGCCCACGAACAGCGCGAGGAACCACACCAGCCCGCCGCGCGCGAGCGCGTCCTGCAGCCGGCGCTCGGCCGCGTTCGCGGGCGGCGCGCCGCCTTCCGGCTTCGAAGTGGCGAAGCCCGGTCCGGGCGCGGGCGTCTCGGGCGTCGTGTCGGCGGCGGCCGCCATCGCGGCGGTGTCGCCGGCCGCCGGCACCACCCCGCCGACGATCGTGACCTCGACCGTGAACGGCACCGACGTCGGCGCGAGGCACACCTGATCGTTGCAGCCCTGGTACTCGACCTTGCCCTTCAGCAGGTGCTTGCCGTTCACCGCCGTCGCGCCGGCCATGAGCGGCACCTCGATCGACGTCGAGCCATCCCACACGAACAACTCGGAGTCCTCGAACGCGAACTTCGCCTTCTTGGGCGCCGGGTAGTCCGGCTCGCCGGCCGCGACGCCGAAGCCGTCGGCGATCGAGACCCGGGTCGGGATGTTGTAGTCGAGCGCCGGCGGGTTGGCGTTGATGTGCCAGCCCGGCAGCACCTCGAGCTTCACGACCGTCGTCGCCGTTCCGCCCGGCGGCATCGACACCGGGCTCGCCGTGGCCTTCACCAGCGTGTTCGCGGCGGGGATCCCGGACCCGCCGAGCGCCGACGCGTCCTGCGCGAAGGACACCGGCACCGCCGGCCCCACCAGCGCCAGCGTCAGGACGAGCACGAACCACCACGGTCGCTTCATCGGGGGAGCCCTTTCACGCGCCGGCCGGCGCGGTTTCCTCGAGCTGTACGGCGAAGTCCGCCGGCTCCGTCACGGGCAGCCGGCACGTGCGATCGATGCAGACGAATCCCGTCGCCCGGCCCTCCCGCGGCCGGAGCGACGCGGCGAACGGCGCGAGCCGCGCGAGCCGCGCGCGCGAGGCGTCGTCCACCACCAGCAGGTCGTCGAAGGGACGAAAGCGTGCCCGGGCGACCGCCACCAGCGCGTCGCGTTCGCGGGACGGCTCCCCGGCCACGACCACGTGCCGGGCCGGGTGCGCCGCGAGGTCCATGGCCACCAGCATCTGCGGCATGGCCCACGCGTTCCCGGAAAGCCGCCGGGCATGGTAGTCGAGGACCCGGCCGGCCTTCACGCGCCAGTCCTCCCGCTCTGTGAGTGCCGCGAGGCGCACGAGATTCGCGGCCGCGACCGAGTTCCCGGCCATCTCGGCCCCGTCGAAGCCGTCCTTCATGCGCACGCGGACGGACGCGTCGCCCTCGGGGCTCTCGAAGAACGCCCCGTCGGCCTCGTCCCAGAAGCGCGCGATCTGCACTTCGGTGAGCGCCACGGCGCGCTCGAGCCAGGTCGGGTCGAAGGTCGCCGTGTAGAGTTCGAGGTACCCGCGCGCGACGTACGCGTGATCGTCGAGCTGGCCCGCGCCCGCCGCCTCGCCGTCGCGCCAGCGGCGGTGGAGCGCGCCGGTCGCGGGATCGCGCAGGCGGTCCCACACGAACGTCGCCGCGCGGATCGCCGCCTCGGCCAGCGCGGGCTCGCCCAGCACGACCGCGCCACGCGCGCACGCGGCGATCGCGAGCCCGTTCCAGGCCGCGATCACCTTGTCGTCGCGCGAGGGCCGCGGGCGCTTCGCGCGCTCGGCGAGCAGCGTGGCGCGCGCCGCCGCGAG